>JAAZGT010000227.1 GCA_012511095.1 Alcaligenaceae bacterium | reverse complement strand
TAACTAAGCACTTAAGTGCAATGCTTAAGTATTAAAATTTGTATATAGTGCGAGCGTGGCGGAATTGGTAGACGCACTGGATTTAGGTTCCAGCGCCGTGAGGTGTGAGAGTTCAAGTCTCTCCGCTCGCACCACAATATTTATATCTCTCTGGCTTTATTGAGTCATTCAATAGCAACACAAGCCACCACCAATTATTCAAACTGTTATTATTAATTTGCTATTTTGCAAAATTATCCTGCATAGAGTTCGATGTTTCGAGCTAAATGTGCCATCCTTGTTTTATTAAAAATTCAACGTCTTTGCACAAAAGCAAAACGCGGTTTATTCTAAATAACTTTAGACACTCAGGTTCCAATTGCGGTAATCAATGAACTATTTGTCTTTAGTCTTTAATGTTAGAATATTAAAATTTCGACTTGTCATAATTCCTTCAATACCCCATTAGGCGACTAATTTCGGAGTACTATTTACGATGGCTCTCAAAAGTTATAAAGAACTTAAAACGATCCGCGACTTAATTCGCTATGCCGTTTCATGCTTTACTCAGGCTGATTTAAGCTTTGGTCACGGCAATGATAACGCGTATGATGAGGCCGTTTATCTGGTGTTACAACGATTAAATTTACCCCTAAACCAACTCGATCCATATATTGATGCGCGTGTTTTAGATAGCGAAAAGAAATTAGTCCTAGATTTAATTCATCAACGTGTAGCTACGCGCATGCCATTGGCTCATCTTACTGGGATTGCATGGCTCCAAGGTCATCGTTTCCTAACCGATAAGCGCGTGATTGTACCTCGCTCCCCTATTGCCGAACTGATTATTCAAGAAGAACTTGCGCCGTGGGTACAAGACAGCAAAAAGCCAATGAGAATGCTCAATATGTGCACAGGCTCTGGTTGTTTAGCCATTTTAATGGCACTGACTTTCCCAAATAGCACAGTTGATGCAGCCGATATCTCTGAATATGCCATCTTATTAGCGCAGCGTAATGTTGCTATGTATAAGCTTGAGGACCGAGTGAAAGTTATTGAAAGTGATTTATTTAAGTCACTTGATGCCCAAAATAAATACGATGTCATTATTTGTAATCCACCATATGTCACCACTCAAAGCATGAGACGCTTACCTGATGAGTATCGACACGAACCAGCTATCGCACTTCATGGCGGTGATGATGGCATGGCTATAGTGCGCAAAGTATTAAAACAAGCACCAAAATATATGAATGATGGCGCTTTTATGATCTTGGAAATTGGCTCGAATATGGAGTATTTCTATAAAGCCTTCCCAGATCTAGAGCCTATTTTCTTAGAAACTGAGCTTGATCCAAGTATCATCTTATTACTAACAAAAGAGCAATTATTAAAATTCAAGGATAGCAATAAATAATGATCAGAGCGCAGGGCTTAACCCTTCGTCGTGGTACTAAGGTTTTACTAGAAGAAGCAGATTTTGTAATTAACCCCAACGAACGAGTCGGTATCGTAGGCAAAAATGGTGCTGGTAAATCAACCCTCTTTGCCTTAATTCAGGGCAATTTAGAGCAAGACGCAGGTACTTTAGAGATTCCCGAGAGTTGGGAAATCGCCTCCGTTAGCCAAGATGTTTACGGGCAAGATAAAAATGCACGCGATTTCGTTATCGATGGCGACACGCATCTACGCGACTTACAAAAACAACGTGCTGAGGCTGATGATAACGATGGTATGAAAATTGCCGAATTAGAAGCTGCTCTGACCGATGCGGGGCATTGGTCGGCCGAGTCGCGCGCCGAACAACTCTTAGCCGGTCTAGGCTTTGCCCCTGAAACTTGGGATACAACGGTTAGCGAGTTCTCTGGTGGATGGCAAGTCCGTCTATCGATTGCACGTGCCCTCATGAAGCCTTCTGACCTCTTATTACTGGATGAACCCACTAACCACTTAGACCTCGATGCCATGGTGTGGTTGGAGCGTTGGTTAGGGAGCTACCAAGGTACCGTGCTCTTAATTTCTCACGATACGGAGTTTTTGAATAACGTCGCGCGGGTGATTTTACACTTTGAGCAACTCAAGCTCGAACGCTATCGCGGTAACTACGAGTCATTTATTGAGCAACAAGCTCAACGCATGGCTCAGCACGAACAAGCCTACGAAAAGCAACAAAAAGAGATTCAGCATATGCAATCTTTTATTGATCGCTTTAAGGCCAAAGCCACTAAGGCTAAACAAGCTCAAAGCCGCGTTAAGGCATTAGCGCGTATGCAAAAGCTAATGCCTCTGCAAATTGCCTCAGGTATTAGTTTTAGTTTACCGCAGCCCGAGCAGATGCCAGACCCACTAATTATTATTGAAAAGCTCGATTTAGGCTATGAGCCCGATCGCCCTATTCTGAAAAATATCAATATGATGATTCGCGGTGGCGCTCGTATCGGTATTTTAGGGGTTAACGGTGCTGGTAAATCGACCTTTATTAAATCCCTCGTAGGTGAATTAAAACCGCTTAATGGCAATATTAATATTGCTAAGGGTGTTAATATCGCCTACTTTGCGCAACAGCAATTAGACATGCTAGATCATGAGGCCTCACCTCTATTACATCTACAACGTATTGCAGAAAATGAGCGCGAACAGGTATTGCGTGATTATTTAGGTGGTTTTGGTTTTATTGGCGACCAAGCTCTTGCAAAAGTTGGACCGTTTTCAGGTGGTGAAAAAGCTCGTCTTGCCTTGGCCTTACTTGTTTGGACTAAACCCAACCTCTTACTACTTGATGAACCGAGTAACCACCTAGACGTGGATATGCGCGAAGCTTTAGCAAAAGCGTTAACACAATTTGAAGGCAGTATTTTGCTCGTATCGCACGATAGGCATTTACTGCGAAGCACCACCGATGAGTTTATGATTGTAGCTGATGGTAATATCAGCGAATTCGATGGTGACTTAGACGATTATCAACAATGGCTAAGCGATCGCAAAGCCGAAGAACGCCAAGAGCGTAATGAAATCGCTAACGCTGGCGCAGAACCTGTCATCGACCGTCGTGCCCAACGACGCCAAGAGGCCGAAGAAAGACAACGTTTAAGCGTACTCAAACGCCCCCTAGTCAAAGAACTCAATGAGATCGAGTCTAGGCTCGAGAAAATCGAGAAACGTCTCAATGAGCTTCAGGATGCGATGGCAGACGAAAACTTCTACAACGATGAAAATCGTGACAGCCGCATTGAGCAGCTTAATGAGCATGGTCAATTAGAATCACAGAAAAATGAACTCGAAGAGCGTTGGTTAGAGCTTAATGAGGAAATTGAAGTGATAGAGCAGAGTTAAGGGTAATGGGCTTCTTAGTAGTTATGGATACTATGGCTTATTGACACGCAGTTAAATTAACTTCACAAGCGAGTTAAAAACACTATGCGTCAAACATACTCCTTTAGTCTTGTTCAGTCAGAAGATGGCTTTAATTTGATATAAAAGATGATGAGGAATAATAACAAATCACTCCTTACTTACTAAACACAATACCCTAAACAAAAACACATATAACACGAGACACTATGGCTATTTTAAAAAAGATATTAATCAC
>JAAZGT010000226.1 GCA_012511095.1 Alcaligenaceae bacterium | reverse complement strand
TTATCCAACATTGGGGCTATCAAAAACTCTCGAGAAGCTTTTAAACTACAGTAATCGATTAGGCTTCAGAAAACTCTTTAAAAGCTGCAATGGCATGAGTGCCGTACATTAAAGAAGGACCACCACCCATTAAGACTGCCACGCCAACTAACTCGTGTAATTCCGCTTCAGTCATACCTAAACGGATACAAGCTTGAGTGTGGAAACCAATACAATCATCACAACGGATTGCAATAGCAATTGCTAATGATAAAAGCTCTTTAGTTTTTTCATCAAGTGCGCCATCTTCACCCTTAAGTGCAGCGCCAGACAACATACCAAAAGCTTTAATTAAATCAGGGTGACCTTTTTTTAAATCACGTAAATTACTAGAAACCTCTTGGGTTAACTCTTTAAAATTCATACTGCACTCCTTGAATAATAGACAGCTAAAATAGTTTATATCATCTTAGCTAAATTATAAAATAACATTAGATATATCTAATTAAGATTTATCTAATCTACTACGATTAAATGGTACTGTCAACCATCTACGCAAATCTATTATTAGTAATCAGTCTACGTGTTGATCTAAAACAATTTTATTACTACAACTCACCATTATTTATTAATTGCAGTGCCTGGCAGGACGCTTTGAAGCCATTACTACAAGAACTCTTAAACAGGGCCTTAGCGCGCACATCATCTTGCTTAATCCCTAAACCTTTGTGGTAGCGAGCTGCTAAATTATATTGTGCTTGGCCATTACCCTGCGCAGCTGCACGGTGATACCACTCAAGTGCCTTTTGCTGATTTTGCTCAACGCCTAAACCCATAGCATACCAAACGGCTAAATTAACTTGCGCATCAACATGACCTTGCTTAGCCGCTTGTAAAAACCACTTAGCTGCTTCCTTAGCATTTTCTGATACCTGATCGCCTGTCGCATAATGCACTGCTAAATCATATTGGGCATGCATATTACCGTTTTCTGCTTGGTGCCTTAATTTACTAATCTCAATTGCATGACTGGGATTAGCAAAGATAACTAATAGACTGAAAATAGGAAATAATAACTTTTTAATTGACATTCCAAACACCGACACGTCATTTTTGAATATGGCTACCATCCTATACCTAAACACGTTATCACTACGTAAAAAATATTAATAGAATGTACTATTCAAAACTCCAACGATAGACGATAAAAACAAGTCTTCAATACCAATCATCAGCGACAAGGCTAAAATAAGGGTTCTTAATTGCTGAGTTAAAATATGAATTATTTATGAGGAAATTAATACGATGCAAATCACAATTTTTAGCATAACAATTTAAACACCCTCTTCTCAGCACACTGAATTTAGTATCCGTATTCAATTATTTAATGCCTAAAAAAGACTCTTTTTTTGCCGATTTTGCCACCTACAGCAATCTCATTAAACTTGCTTTTCCCATTATCTTGGCTAATGCCTCTGCCCCACTACTTGGTTTAGTGGACACCGCGGTTATTGGTCAAATGGGTGAGACTGTAGACCTTGCTGCCATTGCCTTAGCTGCTTTGATTTTCAGCTTTGTATATTGGGCCTTTAGCTTTTTACGTATGAGCACCACGGGTTTTGTATCTCAAGCCGTGGGTGCAGAAAACACCACTGAGTTACATGCCTTAATTTTTAGAACCTTAATCTTAGGTCTAGTTATTGGAATTTGTTTAATCGTCTTACAAAAACCAATCCAATCCCTTGCGACTTATTTTTTATCAGCCAGTCCCGAAGTTAATGCACGGGTTAAGGAGTATTTTTATATACGCATTTGGGGTGCTCCCGCGACCCTAATCACCTATGCGTTGATGGGTACAATTATCGGCCTTGGTTGGACCAAACAGGTACTGATCATCCAACTCATATTAAATGGCCTAAATATGTTTTTAAACATCATTTTTGTGGTGTTTTTTGCGATGGGGGTCAAAGGTATTGCCCTAGGAACTTTAATCGCCGAATGGGTTACAGTGGCTTATGCTCTTTATCTCGTCATTAACAAGTTAGAACTACAGCGTCTGTGGACGCGTTTTAAAGAGTTATCAGCAGAGATTTTTGATAAGGAAAAATCAAAAGCCCTATTTATCGTCAATGGCGACATCATGGTTAGGACCTTGGCCCTATTGGGTGGTTTTGCCTGGTTTGCACGACAAGGTGCGATTTTTGGTGATGCTACTTTAGCCGCCAATCATATCTTATTGCAATTCATTTCTATGGCTGCTTATTTTTTAGATGGCTTTGCGAATGTCACCGAAATGATCGCCGGTCAAGCCTATGGCGCTAGAAAAAGAGAACGCTTTATTCGTGCGGTCACTGATAATACGGTTGTAGCAGCGGTCAGTGCTTTGCTATTGAGTTTATTGCTCTGGGTCTTTGGCAGTCTGTTTATACAAGCTCTAACGCCAGATCCTGAGCTACAAAGCATTGCTAATCAACACAAGCTATTTGCTGTGTTTTATATCTTTATATCTTTTGTCACTTTCCAATTAGATGGTATTTTTGTTGGCGTGACTAAGAGTAAGGCCATGCGTAACTCCACCGTCATCGGTTTATTGAGTATGGTGGCAACTGGGTATTTACTCATAACGCCTTTGGCTAATGCAGG
>JAAZGT010000225.1 GCA_012511095.1 Alcaligenaceae bacterium | reverse complement strand
TATGGTGTCGATGTAAAATATCGCACGGACTTCTGGCAAGGCCGTCCGATCAAAACGCAAATGACTGCGCTGTGTGAGGCATTGAGCGAGCTTGGTGTGTGGGTACGTCTGCATTATGTTTATCCATACCCAAATGTGGACGAAGTGATTCCACTGATGGCTGAGGGCAAGATCCTGCCATATTTAGATATCCCATTCCAACACGCAAGTCCTAAGGTCTTACGCGCCATGAAACGCCCTGCGTTTGAGGATCGCACCTTAGCACGCATCAAAAAGTGGCGTCAGCAATGCCCTGATCTCACCATTCGATCGACTTTTATTGTGGGCTTCCCAGGTGAAACCGAGGAAGACTTCCAGTACTTACTCGATTGGTTAACTGAGGCTCAGCTTGACCGTGTGGGTTGCTTTAAATACTCTCCGGTTGATGGTGCTCCAGCTAATGAACTAGCTGACCCAGTCCCCGAAGAGGTTAAACAAGATCGTTGGGAGCGCTTTATGGCGCATCAACAAGCGATTTCTGCCGCTAAACTACAAAAGAAAATTGGCACCACCATTGATGTACTCATCGATGAGTTAAATGAACATGGCATTGCGATTGGTCGCTCAGCCGCTGACGCTCCAGAAATTGATGGTCTAGTTTATGTCGATAGCCCTTATGTGATTGAGCCTGGTGATATTGTTAGGTGCGTGGTGACTGATGCCGATGCTTATGATTTATTTGCCGATACCATCGACGAGTAATTAGCGTTTTAGCGTCTATAAGCAAAAAGCGGTTGTGTCAATTTCAGCACAACCGCTTTTTTAATGGAGTATAAGACGGATTTGAACTATTCGCGCCAGCCCTGAATAAATTGTTCAGCTGCTTGACGTCGACCACCTGCCCTTTGAAGTTCAATTAGGCGTAAAACACCTTGACCACAAGCAATATCTACGCCCTCAGCAGCGCGCGACAATACCGTACCAGGCTCTTTTGAAGTGCCGTCTTGCTCAAGTAGCTCGGCTGCCCAAATCTTAACCGGCTCATCAAAACCATCTAAATGCACTCTGGCCCCAGGCATGGGAGTAAAGGCGCGGATCTTACGCTCTAAAAGCTCAGCAGATTCTGACCAATCCAAAATGGCCTCTTCTTTTGTGAGCTTTTCAGCGTAAGTGACACCCGCTTGGTCTTGTACTTTAGGTTCAAAAGCATCAGCACCCTTGGCTTGTAATTGCTCTAAGGCCTCAACAATCGCAACGGCACCTAGCTCAGCTAATTTGTCATGTAATTGAGCCGCATTCATACCCGCAATAGGAAGCTTTTTCTCTAATACAATAGGACCAGTATCAAGACCCGCTTCCATTTGCATAATACCCACACCGCTATACTCATCACCCGCCTCAATAGCGCGTTGAATTGGTGCTGCACCACGCCAACGTGGTAACAGACTTGCGTGAATATTTAAACAACCATACTTGGGTAGATCTAAAACCCACTGCGGTAAAATTAGACCATAGGCAGCAACCACCATGACATCAGGTTGTACAGCCTCTAAAACCTCACGAGCGGCGGCTGCATCATCGGGGTGCTTACCGTCTAAGCGCAAGCTAATGGGTTGCAACACCTCAGCACCACGCTTCAAAGCCTCTTGCTTAACCGCACTAGGCATTAACTTCATACCACGACCAGCGCGTCTATCGGGCTGCGTCATCACCAAAGGCACCTCAAAACCCGCATCTGCAATCGCTGCATAAGCTAAACGTGCAAACTCGGGAGTACCTGCAAAAACTACTTTCATTGAATACTGTCCTCTAACATCGTGCGCCCTAGAGCTGCACCCGCTAAGGCTGAAATAATTAATAAGAAATTAACACCCATACCCTCTTGGAAATGCTCAGGGTCCTCTGATGCAAAAACTAATACGCCAATCTCTTTTTTTTCATCATCTAAGGGCAAAATCGCTACTGAACCAGGCTCAATAGCAAACCAAGCATTTATGGCTTCGGGGTAATTGCGACCGCAATAAGGCTGCTCTAATTGAGCTACATAGTCCTTAGTTTCTGCATCGATACCTATAAAACGCTCTGGTACATCTACGGGACAAGGCCAAAGCTTAATCGCTACCTCTAAACCCTCAAAGCAATGCTCTAAGCTATCAACACATAAAGCAGGTAATTTTTGTGCGTCATCTTCAGCCAGCATATAAACGCACCATTGCATAAGCGATTGACTAATTTGCTGATTCTCCATCGCATAAAGCGAGAGCTCTTTTAAGTGAAAGTCTTGTTGTTTGAGCTTATTACGTAAATCAAGCATTTGTCGTTGGGCTAAAGACAAGGTACCGTTACCATCGTCATCTTCAACTTTCATTGACAGAAAAACGTCAGCGTGCTCTTTAAAAAAATTAGGATTTTGTTGTAAAAAATCAGCGACTTCTTGTGCAGTTAATGGCGTTTTAGCTGTCATTTCTTAACCTCTAAAAAATGAAAATCACAGCTAAGCTTTGCGAAATGCATATAGCTGTGAAATTCTTATGTTTAAATCAAATGATTAAACTATTTTAAAGCTTCTAACAGGGTGTCGGTGTTTTTCTTAAGCATTCCAAGATAAGTCGAGCCTGGACCCTTTTCTTGTAAAGCATCGGCCACCAAGGTGCCACCCACTTTAATCTTAGCATCTCGTGCCAATTGCTCAATTAAGCGATTGTTTTTGGTGTTTTCTAAGAACACCACACGGATATTTTGCGACTTTAATTGCTCAATCACTTGGGCTATCTGTGCCGGCGATGGCTCAGCACCACCTAAACCTGTCACTGGAATTTGAGTTAAATCATAGGCCCGAGCCATATAAGCAAAGGCCTCGTGATTGGTTGCAAAACGACGTTGCTCCTCAGAGAGTTTGGCAAAATCTGTTTTGGCTTCTTCATTAAGCTTTTTAATCTGAGAAATATAATCTGCTGCATTAGCCTCATAAGCATCAGCATTAGCTGGGTCAGTGTCTTTTAGTGCTTTTAGAATATTATCAACGTAAATGAGCGCATTTAAAGGATCTTGCCAAGCATGCGGGTCCCATTCACCGTGAGCATGACCTTCATGCTCATCATGATCGTGATCGTCATGCATCTCTCCTTGCTCATGTTCATGCGCATCATCATCGTGATCGTGATCGTGTTCGTGCTCACCATCATGATCGTGAATATCTTCAAATTTAATCGCTTTTACACCCTCGGTGAGCACAACGGTTTTGCCTTTGAACCCTGATGAAGCTCTAATACGTTCAACCCAAGGCTCAAGTTCAAGACCATTGATAAAGAGTAATTTGACACCTTCGGACTCAGTTAACTTTTTGACATCGCTGGGCTTAGGTTCAAAATGATGTAAGTCAACATTGTGGCCCGCCAAATTGACTACCTGAACATGAGCACCACCGACGTTTTGCACCATATCACCGATGATTGTAAAACTACTGACCACCTTGAGTTGCTCGGCCTGCGCAGCGTTTAATGAGGTAAAGCTCAAAGCGGTCCCTGCAGCCAATGCCGTTACTATGCGAGATATTTTCATGATACTCCTTGTTGATTTTGCTTAAAATTTAAGATTGATAGCGCTTAAGAGCACTACCATAAGGACCAAATAGCATTGCCAATACGGCCAAAATGCCATTCAATAAAATAATAATGGTTGAGGCTGGTAAATCATAAGCAAATGAGATAACCAATCCCGCATACTGACAAACCACCCCGACTAACGGTGCTATCACGAGTTGCACGCCGAGCGTGCGACCAAAAAACCGCGCCACAATGGCAGGCAAAATCACCACTCCCACGACCATCAAGGTACCTAGGATTTGAAAGCCAGCCACTAAATTAACGACCAACAGCACAATGTAGACTTGAAAGACCCGCGATCGCCTACCAAGCTCAACGCGTAAGAACACAGGGTCAAAGCAATCTAACACCAAAGGTCTATAGATTAATGCCAGCACAATGATTGAGACGCTGCTAATAATCATTGTCGTGAGTAAGGATTCATCGCTAATCGCAAGAATCGACCCAAACAATACGTGCACCAAGTCAACGCTGGTACCGCGTATCGAAATAAGCAGCACACCTAGGCTTAGTGATATCAAATAAAAGGCGGCAAAGCTCGCATCCTCTCTGAGACTGGTGTGCCGCGATATCACCCCCGCCATCAAAGCGACCATGAGCCCTGTGGTGAGACCTCCGAGCAGCATGGCCAATATAGAGTTCCCTGCCCAGAAAAAACCCAAGGCCACTCCAGGTAAAATCGCATGGGTCATCGCATCGCCCACTAAGCTTAGACCCCTTAAAATTAAGAAAATACCTAAGGGTGCTACGATTAAAGATAAGAAGATAGCCCCAAATAAAGCGCGTCGCATAAACGCATAATCAACAAAGGGCTCAATTAATAATTCGTACATTATGTGCCTCTACCCCCTAAGCCTCAGCTCGACATAAACGCTGAGCATGTTGCATATTTGCTGTGGTAAAGACGTCACCCGTAGGCCCCCACGCGACCACACTGCGACCAATGATCATGGTTTCGGGTACTAGTCTTTTAACTAACTCCTCATCGTGCAACACAATGATAATGGTGCGACCCTCTGCATGCCATTGTTGAAGAATGGGTATTAAACTCTCTTGAGTTGCCTCATCGACCGCTACAAAGGGCTCATCTAAAATAATGACTTGCGCATCACGTACTAGTAGACGAGCAAAAAAAGCGCGTTGCAACTGACCACCGGATAAGGTGCCGATTAAATCTTGTGCTTGCTCCACTAAACCGACTTGTACTAAGGCTTGCATAATTTGATGACGTTGCATTGAAGATAAGGATCGAAAAGGTCCTAAATCACGCCAAACGCCCATACTTACCAAATCAAAGGTAGTCATGGGAAAGTCTCTATCTAAATCGGTCTGCTGAGGCAGCAAAGATAGCTCGCGCTTAAACTCATCAACCACTACCACCTCACCTGCTTTTGGAGAAATTTGCCCCACCATCGCTTTGATTAAGGTCGACTTGCCCGCGCCATTAGGGCCCACAATGGCAGTAAAAGAACCCTTTTTAAAACTACCACTGATGTTTTTTAATATGGTTTTTTTGCCCCATG
>JAAZGT010000224.1 GCA_012511095.1 Alcaligenaceae bacterium | reverse complement strand
CTAAGTCCATGGGCAATAAGTGAAAGAATGAATTCCATCAAGATCTCTATATGAACTTATTGTTCGTTATAAGCTCATTAGGTAAAAATAAATGTGCAGTTATGACCACAAAAGCTTTTTGCACGCAAAAGCAGATGAGTTTTATAAAGTTTAAATAATTAATATGTGATTTTGATGACGGTTTTATAACGAGACGATGAGATAGTAAAAAGAGTCGCAATCATGCTAATCATCACACAAAAACAAAAGGGCCCGATTGTACATCGAGCCCTAAAACAGCATTTAATAATTAGAACGAACTAATTAACTTAAGCTTTAACCCCATCTTTTGCCGAAGTAAATGCATCAGCAAAAAACTCATTTTCTGGTAAATTCTTTTCTTGAATAAAGGTTTTACGAGCTACATCAACCATCACCGGTGCACCACACGCATAAACTTGGTGACCCGATAAGTCTTCAAAATCATCTAGTACAGCTTGGTGAACAAAACCTGTGCGACCCTGCCAGTTATCTTCTTCGAGTGCATCAGAAACCACTGGAATATAATTAAAAAATGGCAAGTCTTTAGCCCATTGTTCAGCTAAATCATTCATGTACAAATCCTGTGGTCGACGACCGCCCCAATATAAAGTAATGGGACGTGTAATACCTTCGGAAATGATATGCTCCATAATCGCTTTAAACGGTGAAAAACCAGTACCTGTGGCTACAAACACCATTGGTTTATCGGAGTCCTCTCGGAGGTAAAAAGTACCTAATGGCCCCTCAATACGAAGAATTTCACGCTCCTTAATTGGGCGCTCATCATCACCAAATACGCGGTCAGTAAACATACCACCTGGCATATGACGAATATGTAACTCTAAAAGCTGATCCTCTTTAGGCGCTACCGAGATAGAGTAAGAGCGTCTGACATTATCTCTAAAAATAAAGTCAATATACTGACCTGGGTAGTAGCGGAATTGCTCAGTTGAAGGCGTTTGCAATTGTACTAGCATGACGTCATCTTTAAGCTTATCGAGTTTAATTACACGAGCCGGCATTTTACGCGTAATTACATCGGTTTCTAAACGCATTTCAGGACTTTCAATCACTAAATCGGATTGTGCGGTCGTCTGACAAAATAGCGTATAACCTTCAGCCATTTCATCGGGTGACATCATTTGCTCAGTACCAATACCCGGATCGTAATCACCCTCTAGCACCTTGCCTTTACAGCTAATGCAAGAGCCACTGCGACAGCTATACGGCAAAATCACACCAGCATCTAGGGCTGCGTCTAATACGATCTGCCCCTCTTTAACCATAAAATGATGCCCACTAGGCATTACTTCAACTTTATACGACATCGTTATCCTTTTTTATTAATTTAGGCTTGAACTACTCGCTTTCATCTTCATCAGCGCTTGGACGACTCAATACGAAGTCCTTAATTCTCACATCTAATGCGCGACCCTTACGAGCACGTTTGCCTATATATGTTTCTAATTGATTTAAATCTAAAATATCCGTAGTTTGTCTGCGGCGGTAAATACCTGATACCGCTAAGCCACTTTCACCAAATGGCACCACTTGCTTAATTTTATCATCATCGTCTAAACCGATTAAGATTGTCCCTAGTCCACCACCCGCTAATCGTCGAACTTCTTTTATGGAAACAACTAAGAAACGGCCATTTTTACTTAATAAAGCGACATAAAGATCGTCTTTTTCTACAAAAATCGG
>JAAZGT010000223.1 GCA_012511095.1 Alcaligenaceae bacterium | reverse complement strand
GACAATGGTATTTATGCCACAATAATCTCTTAATGCATTAATGAATATTTCCACACTTCTATTTATAACTGACATTAAAAAAGCCACTCCTAATTAGAGTGGCTCTTATTAAGCTAATGCTTATTACTATAAAAGGTTCATATAAAACCCTATATATAATTAGTCAACTAACTTAACCTCACCTTTCATCACAGCGAAGTGACCTGGGAATGAGCAGAAGAACATGTACTCTTCACCCTCTTCAAATACAGATGGCTCAAAAGTGATAGATGTCTCTTCGCCACCACCAAGCATATCAGTGTGAACAACTACGCGCTCATCATCAGCCTTTAAGTAATCAGCAGCAGGACCAGCAGCGGCAGCGTCAGTTACTACAGCTTGTGCATCAGCAGCTTTAGTAATAACAACGTTGTGACCCATTGCAGCCTTAGGTAAGTTACCAACGTGCTTGAAGTTAAGAGTTACTTCATCACAAGATTTGCTAACTTCGATCTCTGTTACGTTGAACTGCATTGCATCGTTACCCTCTACATCGATGGTACAGTTAGCAGCCATTGCAACAGGTGCAGCAAAAGATAATACAGCGGTTAAAGCTAATGTTTTTAATTTCATTACATTTACTCCATAAGGGTGGTAGATCAAATAAAAATTATTTGATTTATGATTTATCCTACCATTAAAAATCTAAAGCGGTTAAGTCAAAATCGTAACCAATCCTGACTGAGCAGAACCGCCTTAGCGCATACTTATAATAAAGCTAATTCTAATATTATCAAGTAAAAAATCGTATATAAAGCTTTAAAAGCGTTAATTTTAAGGGATTTTACTCATCAAGCAATTTACGAGATAGCTCTCTAGGCAAAGGAAAAGCTACATTTTCCTCAATACCCTGCATTTTACGAACTGAAATAGCTCCTAAATCCTTGAGACGGGAAATTACATCTTGAACCAAAACCTCAGGGGCTGATGCACCTGCTGTGATACCAATACGCTTTGCACCAGTGAGCCAAGTAGGGTCAATACACTCAGGACCATCGACCAAATACGATGGGCAACCCAAACGCTCTGCTACTTCACGCAAGCGGTTAGAGTTAGAGCTATTAACACTGCCTACAACAAAAAATACGTCACAGTCAGGCGCCATCATCTTAACAGCGTCTTGACGGTTTTGTGTTGCGTAGCAAATATCACTCTTTTTTGGTTCAATAATATTAGGGAAACGCGCCTTAAGGGCAGCTGTTACCTCGGCAGCATCGTCAACCGATAAGGTGGTTTGAGTCACTAAGGCTAAGCTATCTGGGTTTTCAACCACTAAATTAGCGACATCTTCGGGCGTTTCTACTAAATGGATACGACCCTCAGCCTGACCTAAGGTACCCTCTACCTCAGGGTGACCTTTGTGACCAATCATAATGATTTCGCGATCAGCCCCGTGCATTTTTTTAACTTCCATGTGCACTTTAGTTACCAAAGGACAAGTAGCATCAAAAACCTGCAAGCCACGACGCTCTGCCTCCTCGCGAACAGCTAATGACACGCCATGAGCAGAGAACACAACAATCGCCCCCGCTGGCGCTTGGTCTAGCTCCTCAATAAAGATAGCGCCTTTATCGCGCAATGAGTCAACCACAAATCGATTATGGACAATCTCATGACGCACATAAATAGGTGCACCGTGAAGCTCTAATGCTCTTTCTACAATATCAATAGCACGATCAACACCCGCACAGAAGCCACGCGGTTCGGCTAAGTAAATCTCAGCTTGCTGAGGCATGATTACATAACTCCTAGAATCTCTACATCCACTTTGAGATCAACACCACTTAGTGGATGGTTAAAATCAAATAAAGCCCTATCACCATCCCAGCGCTTAAACACGCCAGAATACTTACTACCATCAGGGGCGGCAAACTCAACCATATCCTCAGCATCAAACTGAGTATCTTCACCCGCATGCTCAGCGAGCATGGCCTTAGTTAAATAAATTAACAAATCTGGATTACGCTCGCCATAGGCTTGTGAGGCTACCACATGGTAGCTTATTACATCGCCCTCTTTGCGGCCAATTAAAGGCTCCTCGAGTGCAGGTAGCCACTGCCCTGACCCCATCAAGAGGGTTGCAGGATTACCATCAAAGGTTTCGATAAACACCTGACCCTTACCCTCACCAGAATCTAAACTGATGCGGTAATGCAAGGTTAAATAGGATTCAGCATGGACAATATTACTCACTTTTATTTTTTTCCTGAGGCTTTGAGCCATAGTTAAGTTTTGACTAAGCACATATTGTACCTAAAATGAGCACACAACAAAGCTTTCGACACCAAGAGCGCCCCAGAGAGCGCTTATTACAACATGG
>JAAZGT010000222.1 GCA_012511095.1 Alcaligenaceae bacterium | reverse complement strand
GTTGCTATGTTTATGAAAATCGAAGGAGCTAATGGTGAGTCTAAGGACTCTCAGTACAAAGACTGGACTGATATCGAGTCTTTCTCTTGGGGCGCTACTCAGCCTGGCTCAATGTCTACCGGTGGTGGTGGCGGTACTGGTAAAGCGAGCTTCAATGATTTACACGTCTTGGCTCGTATTGACCGTGCAGCACCTGCTGTATTAAAGCATTGCGCTACTGGTAAGCACTTAGGTAAAGTTGAAGTTGCTGTATGTAAAGCAGGTGGTGAGCAAGTTGAGTACTCTCGCATCACTTTAGAAGATGTATTAGTGACTTCGGTTCAATACACTGGCGACCAAGAAGGCGATACGATGATGGTGAGCTATGCTTTCCAAGCGGCTAAGATCAAGCAGCAATATTGGGAGCAAACTGACCAAGGTGGTAAGGGTGCTGAGTCGGTTGTTGGCTACGATATCAAACAGAACAAAGCGGTTGCTTAATTCTTAAACTTTGTATTTAAGAATTAAGAGTTTTGGCGTTAGGGCAGATGTTGTCTTAACGCCATTCGCCATTGTTATAAGTTTGACTATTTAAATCATGGTTATTGAGTACCAAGAGCGCAAAAAAAATGCCTTAGAGCGTCAGCAACATCAAGCCACTAAAAACCGCTTGCAACCAACGCTATTTGACCGGCTAACTGATCATGCCCCTAATAAAGTAAAAGAGGCTCGTGATATCGTGCACGTAGATTATGAGGTATTACGTGCGGCTATCTTAAGGGATTTAGCTTGGTTGTTAAATACCGTGAACCTTGAGGCCATTGTGGATTTAGACGGTTTGGATGAGGTTAAAAAGTCGTCAATTAATTTCGGCGTTTCACCTTTGGCGGGTCGCCGTATGTCAGAGATTGACCATGTCAGATTACAAAATACCATCCGCGATAGTATCGTGAACTTTGAGCCAAGACTATTGGCTGACACATTAGTCGTTAAGTTTATTAATGATGGTAATTACCTAGAACATCATAATGTGCTTACTCTAATTATTAAAGGCATGATGTGGTGTAACCCATATCCTCGCGAGTTTTTATTGCGTACTAGCCTAGACTTAGAAAGCGGTCATATGGATATTAAACAAGTTGAGGCCTGAAGGTCTTTTGCTACAACCGCTTAATCTCAGTAATCTATTTAGTAAAGAGGGGTGTCGTTATTTATTTTAATAATCCCCAATATTTATTAAGTTATCGTTGGTAGCGTAGGATACGACCTTTATAAGGTGCTTCTTCGTCGGCACTAAATGCCACTGGTATTTCTTCAAGTTTAAAGCCGAGTTTTTTCATAAAACGGCTAAATTGGTTTTTATAACCACGGCCAGGGCAAGTCACTAATACCTTACATTGATCGGCAGCCACTCCCTTAACGGCATTAGCTAAGAGTTTAGGAGTGCCTGGGTCGTAAAGTACATCACTGGCAATAATCAGCTCGTATTTATTATCGACTTGTGGCTCTTCCCAATCAAGTTGGATAAATGGGATTTTATCTAGATTATTTAACTCACAGTTATAGGCTAAAAACTGCTTACTCACGGGATGATAGTCACTTGCAGTAACATCGGCACCACGATGTTTTAAGATTAAACTAGGTAGTGCTAATCCACAACCTAATTCAAGTACACGCCTATCTTTTAAATTAATTTTTTTCATGGCCTTGGCGAGAACCTTGCCCGCTGGCCATAACTGCCCGAAAAGACTCCAACTAGCATCACAAATGCCCGCACGCTCAGCAGACCCATCAGGGTCAGCGTATTGTGTCTTATCCTTGAGAGCGCAGAGCTTAGCTGTAAACGCACCGATTTCAATAGTGAGTTTGCGAGTCTCAATATCTGGCATTAATTTATTGATTAACATTATTTAGTTATTGTCCTGTAGTGATAGTTTTTTTCTATAAAACTTAGTGCCAGTATAGCATTTACCCCACTATTTGCAAAATATAATTAATTTTTTCAATGACTTAGGGGTTATTCAGGCTGGGTTTCAAGCAGCAATGTCGTAACGTCAAGTGCATTGCTATTAGATCTAAATTGCGATAGATAGCTCATATATAACGTTCTAGTTATTTATGACTAGTCGGACTAATTACAAAGATTTGATGATTAGCTAATGCGGTCAATATATTAAATTGACTCAGATTGCTACAGTGTAAACATCATTAATGTAATGAGTAAGGAATGTGAAATGAGTCACTTTTTAGATCGTTTAAATTTCTTTTTTAAGAAAGAAACGAGTTACTCCGATGGTCATGGCACGGTAAGTAATGAAAGTCGCGATTGGGAGAATGCGTATCGTAGTCGTTGGCAACACGATAAGATAGTGCGCTCGACGCACGGCGTAAACTGTACCGGCTCCTGCAGCTGGAAAATCTTTGTTAAAAATGGTTTGATCACTTGGGAAATGCAGCAAACGGATTATCCGCGCACCCGTCCCGATCTACCTGATCACGAGCCACGTGGTTGTCCTCGCGGTGCTTCCTATAGTTGGTATGTTTATTCTGCACAACGTGTTAAATACCCGATGCTTCGCGGTGTTTTAGCAGAAATATGGCGTAATGAGCGTAAGACTAAAGATCCAATCAGTGCATGGACTGCTATCAGCAATGATCCCGAAAAATTAAAAGCCTATAAATCACGTCGTGGTTTAGGTGGTATGGTGCGTTCCAGCTGGGATGAGGTGTATGAGCTCATTGCGGCAGCCAATGCTCATACAGTTAAAAATTACGGCCCAGACCGTGTGATTGGTTTTTCACCGATTCCAGCGATGAGCATGGTGAGTTATGCCGCTGGTACTCGTTATTTATCTCTTATGGGGGGTGTACCATTATCTTTCTACGATTGGTACTGTGACTTACCGCCTGCAAGTCCGCAGGTATGGGGTGAACAGACTGACGTTGCCGAAAGCGCTGACTGGTACAACTCAAATTATCTTTTAGTTTGGGGCTCTAACGTCCCAATGACACGTACGCCTGATGCGCACTTCTATACTGAGGTTCGTTATAAGGGAACCAAAACCGTTGCGGTTTCTAGTGATTTTGGTGAAATGGCTAAATTCGGTGATATTTGGCTTGCTCCTAAGCAAGGTACCGATGCTGCGCTTGGAATGGCCATGGGTCATGTGATTTTAAAAGAGTTTCACCTTGATAATCCATCACCATATTTCCAAGATTACTGTCGTCGTTTGACTGATATGCCAGTACTTGTGCGCTTAGTTAAAAATGGTGCGCATTATGAGCCTGAGTATTTCTTACGCGCTTCACATTTAGCGGGTGAGGTAAGTGAGCAGCAACATAGCGAATGGAAAACGATTGTTATTGATGAAAATACTGGCGAACTTGTGGTACCTAATGGCTCTATTGGTTTCCGCTGGGACAATAACAAACGTTGGAATTTAGAGCAACGTGCAGATAATACAGATTATAAAGCCCAGCTTTCAATTCTTAATAGCCGTGATGATGTCTTAGAAGTAGCTTTTCCCTATTTTGATAAAGACCAAGACGAAGTCATCACACATCCAGTACCAGTAAAGCGCTTGATTGATAAAGACGGTAATGAATGTTTTATTACTACGGTATTTGATTTAATTGTTGCGAACTATGGTATTGAGCGCGGTTTGGGTGATCAAAACGCTGCCAAAGATTATGCCGACGATGCACCTTATACTCCTAAATGGCAAGAGAAGATCACTGGTGTGCCTGCAGAGGATGTGATTCAGGTTGCACGTGAGTTTGCTCAAAATGCGCACGATACTGAGGGGCGTAGCATGGTGATTGTGGGTGCTGGTTTAAACCACTGGTATCACATGGATATGTCTTATCGCAGCATCATTAATATGTTGATGATGTGTGGTTGTATCGGTAAGAGTGGTGGTGGCTGGTGTCACTACGTGGGTCAAGAGAAATTACGTCCACAGAGTGGTTGGACTCCATTAGCCTTTGGTCTTGACTGGAATCGTCCATCACGTCAAATGAATGGTACTTCTTTCTTTTATAACCATACTGGTCAATGGCGTCATGAGACCCTAGGTGTAGATGAGATCGCTGCACCGAATCAATTAGGCAAGATCGAAAAC
The DNA here is from genome assembly GCA_012511095.1 of Alcaligenaceae bacterium. GTDB lineage: Bacteria > Pseudomonadota > Gammaproteobacteria > Burkholderiales > Burkholderiaceae_B > Oligella. The sequence goes on along the minus strand of JAAZGT010000222.1, from coordinate 4,090 downwards.
ATGAGCTTAATTGATTACAACGCTAAGTCAGAGCGTATGGGCTGGTTACCAACAGCGCCTCAATTGACAACTAACCCGCTTGATGTGGCAGACATGATTCAAGCCTCAGGTCAAGAGGCGGGGGACTTTGTGGCATCGCAGTTAAAGTCTGGCGCTTTAGATATGTCATGTAATGACCCTGATAACCCTCAGAACTTTCCGCGCAACCTCTTTGTTTGGCGCTCAAACTTATTAGGCTCCTCAGCAAAAGGTCATGAGTACTTTTTGAAATACCTTTTAGGCACTCAAAACGCGATTGATGAGGTCCATGCTGAAGGTTGTATTGAACCAAAAGAGATTAAGGTTCGTCCGGCGGTTGAGGGCAAACTTGATTTATTAGTCACCCTTGATTTCAGAATGTCAACCACTTGTTTGTATTCAGATGTGGTGTTACCGACAGCTACTTGGTATGAAAAAGATGATTTAAATACCTCGGATATGCACCCATTCATTCATCCTTTATCAGAAGCCGTTAACCCATTATGGGAAAGTCGTACTGACTGGGAAATCTATAAGGGTTTAGCGAAAAAGTTCTCTGAGCTAGCTAAAGATTATTTAGGTGTTCGCAAAGATGTGGTGTTAACGCCATTAATGCACGATACGCCTGAGGAGCTTGGCCAAGCTTTTGATCCTAAAGATTGGAAAAAAGGTGAGTGCGATCCGATTCCAGGAAAAACCATGCCTAAAGTTAGCGTGGTAGAGCGTGACTACGGTGCACTATATGAGAAATTCACCAGCGTTGGCCCACTATTAGAAAAATTGGGTAACGGTGGTAAGGGCATGAACTGGGAAACCGCTAAGGAAGTTGAATTTCTCCGTAAGTTAAATAAAGTCCGCGGTGGTGATGGTGTTGCTAAAAACCAGCCTCGCTTAGATACCGCGATTGATGCCGCTGAGATGATTTTAACCTTAGCACCTGAAACCAACGGTGAAGTGGCTGTAAAAGCATGGGCAGCACTGTCTGAAAACACTGGACTCGATCACTCGCATTTAGCCGCATCTAGTGAGCATACCAAGATTCGATTCAGAGATATACAAGCACAGCCACGCAAGATCCTTACATCACCAATTTGGTCTGGGGTAGAAAGTGATAATGTTTGCTATAACGCAGGCTATACCAACGTTCATGAGCTGATTCCGTGGCGCACCATGACTGGGCGTCAACAGTTTTACCAAGATCATTTATGGATGCGTAGCTTTGGCGAACAGCTCTGCGTGTATAAACCGCCAATTGATCTAAAAACCACTGAAAAAGTGATTGGTCGACATGGTAATGGTAATCAGGAGATCGTACTTAACTTCTTAACACCACACCAAAAGTGGGGTATTCATAGTACTTACTCCGACAACCTGCGCATGTTAACGCTTTCTCGTGGTGGACCTCATGTGTGGTTAAGTGAAACGGACGCAAAAGCAGCGGGTATCGTGGATAACGATTGGATCGAGGTCTTTAACGTTAACGGTACCATCACTGCACGCGCCGTTGTGAGTCAGCGAATTCCTGATGGCATGACAATGATGTATCACGCTCAAGAGAAAATTATTAATGTTCCTGGCTCAGAAATTACTGGTAATCGTGGTGGTATTCACAACTCCGTTACGCGTGCGGTAACTAAACCAACCCATATGATTGGTGGTTATGCGCAATACGCCTATGGTTTTAACTACTACGGAACAGTTGGGGCAAACCGTGATGAGTTTGTCGTGGTTAGAAAAATGAATCGTGTGGACTGGCTTGATGAGCCGGCAGCAGTTTAGCAATAAACCGCTTAACATTCACGACGTTAAGTATAGATGAATGAGGTAAAAAATGAGAATTAGAGCTCAAATAGGCATGGTTTTAAATCTAGACAAGTGTATTGGCTGCCACACCTGTTCTATCACGTGTAAAAACATTTGGACGAGTCGCGATGGGGTTGAATACGCTTGGTTTAACAACGTTGAAACCAAACCCGGCGTAGGTTTCCCTACCGCTTGGGAAGATCAAGATAAATGGAAAGGCGGCTGGGTACGTAAGTCCAACGGCGGCATCGAACTCAAACAAGGTAATCGTTTAAAAGTATTGGCATCGATTTTTTCAAATCCAAATATGCCTAAAATTGACGACTACTACGAACCCTTTACCTACGATTACGAGCATCTTCAAAATGCACCATCGATGAAAACGTCACCGGTGGCGCGTCCAGTATCCGTATTAACGGGTAAGAAGATGGAGAAGATCAAACATGGTCCAAACTGGGAAGACGATCTTGGTGGTGAGTTTGAAAAACGCTCAAAAGATCAGTTATTTGAGGGTATTCAAAAAGAAATTTATGGTGAGTTTGAGCGCACATTTATGATGTATTTGCCACGACTTTGTGAGCATTGCTTAAACCCAGCGTGTGTCGCTTCTTGTCCTTCTGGTTCGATTTACAAGCGTGAGGAAGATGGCGTAGTGCTCATCGATCAAGATAAGTGTCGCGGTTGGAGAATGTGCGTATCAGGTTGTCCATACAAAAAGATCTACTACAACTGGACCAGTGGGAAAGCAGAAAAATGTACATTTTGCTATCCACGTATCGAGGCGGGCATGCCAACCGCCTGCTCTGAGTCTTGTGTAGGGCGTATTCGTTACTTAGGTGTGATGCTTTATGATGCTGATCGCATTGAGGAGGCAGCTAGTGTAGAAGATCCGCAGGATCTTTATCAATCACAGCTTGATATCTTTTTAGACCCTAATGATCCAGTCGTGATTAAAAAGGCACGGGAGCAAGGGATTGACGAGGAATGGCTTAAAGCTGCTCAACGTTCCCCAGTGTACAAAATGGCCATGGAGTGGAAGGTAGCTTTTCCCTTGCATCCTGAGTATCGCACTCTCCCAATGGTCTGGTATATACCGCCATTATCGCCGATTCAAGGAGCAATGAATAAAGGTCAGATTAAGCGCGAAAGCGACAGCATTTTGCCGAATTTAGATGAGCTTCGTATCCCTTTACGTTACTTAGCTAATCTCCTAACGGCTGGCAAAATAGAGCCAATTAAAAAGGCGTTAAATACGATGATTGCTATGCGTCAATTCAAGCGTGAAGAGACTGTTCATAAACGCAAAAATCCGGAGCTTTTAAAGGATGTGGGTTTAAGTCCTGAGCAGATTGAAGAGATGTATCAAATCATGGCAATCGCTAATTATGAAGATCGTTTTGTCATTCCAACGACTCATAAAGAGCAAGCTAAATACGCCTTCGATGAAAAAGGTAGCTGTGGTTTTAGCTTTGGTAACGGTTGCTCCAGCGGGGAATCTGAGGCTTCGCTTTTTGGTAAGCGTAAAACATCACCGATTATTTTCCATGATCTACGTTCTCAGCTTAAAGAGCATCAAGCTAAGCGCATTAAAGTTGAGGAGGATTAGTTATGCATATGCTATTTAAATTGGTATCGATTTTATTGCGCTACCCAACAGAAGAGTTAAAAGCAAGTTTGCCACAAATTCGCCAAGCGGTTAGTGAATTGCCCGTTTTAAAAGGTTATGAAGCGGAGTTAGAGTCGGTTTTAAATTACTTAGAGGAAACCGATCTCTTAATGCTACAGATGAACTATGTTAATACGTTTGATTTAAACCGTTCTCAAGCGCTTTACCTATTCGAACACATCCATGGTGAAGACCGTGACCGTGGTCGCGCGATGGTAGATTTGGTTGCAGAGTATGAGCGACATGGTTTAGTGATAGGGGCAAATGAGCTGCCTGATTATCTTCCCTTAGTTTTAGAGTTTCTATCTGAGGTAGAGAATGAAGTGGCAAGTATGATTTTAAGTGATGCGGTGAGCGTAATTAATCATTTAGGTATCAAGCTCAAGGAAAAGTCTATTCCCTATGCGTCGTTATTTGACGTGATTGTAGCCATGAGTCCATGTGAGCCAAAACCACTGATTGAGCCGCCGGTACGTGATATGGATGAGGCGATGGATATGTTTGGCGTTAGCAATGAAGGGGTAGAGCCTCTATTAACTCCTGGATTGCCATCTTCTTGTCGTGTCGGCGGTGAGCAACCGATTAAATTTGTAGGAGTCTAGG
>JAAZGT010000221.1 GCA_012511095.1 Alcaligenaceae bacterium | reverse complement strand
GATTAATGGAAGAGTCTTTGCGCGAAGCGGCCTTGTATTATCACCGTCAAGGTAAGCCGGGAAAAATTTCGGTCGAACCAACTAAAAAAATTGCTAACCAGCGAGATTTGGCTTTAGCCTATTCGCCTGGTGTGGCTGCAGCTTGTGATGAGATTGTTAAAGACAGCGCCAATGCGAGTCTTTATACAGCTCGTGCAAACCTAGTTGGTGTTATTACCAATGGTACTGCGGTATTGGGCCTAGGTGATATTGGTCCTCTAGCGTCTAAACCAGTTATGGAGGGTAAGGCAGTTCTATTTAAGAGCTTTGCGGGCATTGACTGTTTTGATATCGAGATCAACGAAAAGGATCCTGATAAATTAGTTGAGATTATTGCTGGCCTAGAGCCCACCTTTGGTGGTATCAACCTAGAGGATATTAAAGCGCCTGAATGCTTTATTGTCGAAGAGAAACTGCGTGAGCGCATGAATATCCCAGTCTTCCATGATGACCAGCACGGTACTGCCATTTGTGTGGCTGCGGCCTTTATTAATGGCCTCGAAGTAGTAGGTAAAAAAATTGATGAGGTTAAGTTAGTCGTTTCTGGTGCTGGTGCTGCGGCGCTTGCTTGTTTGGACCTATTAGTTGATGTTGGTTTGCCAGTTGAAAATATTTGGGTCAGCGATATTGAGGGTGTGATCTACAAAGGTCGCACCAAACTCATGGATGACAAAAAAGAGCGCTACGCTAAAGACACACCACATCGCACCCTAAATGACATTATCGAGGGAGCTGATGCTTTCTTAGGTTTATCCGCAGGTGGTGTATTAAAACAAGATATGGTTAAGAAAATGGCTGATAAGCCATTAGTTTTAGCCTTAGCTAACCCTGAGCCTGAAATTCTTCCTGAGTTAGTAAAAGAGGTTCGTCCTGATGCTGTGATTGCTACAGGTCGCTCAGACTACCCTAACCAAGTTAACAACGTACTTTGTTTCCCGTACATGTTCCGTGGTGCCTTAGATGTGGGCGCTACGAGCATTACTCGTAATATGGAAATTGCTTGCGTCCATGCGATTTGTGATCTTGCCAAAGAAGAGCAAAACGAACGTGTAGCTGCAGCCTACGAGGTAAATGAGATTTCATTTGGCCCAGAATATTTAATTCCTAAACCTCTTGACCCTCGTTTGATTACTCGTATTGCTCCAGCTGTTGCCTTAGCTGCAATGGAAGACGGTGTAGCGACTCGTCCGATTAGTGACTTTGATGAGTACATCGGCAACCTCAAAGAGTTCGTCTACCATTCGGGTGCCTTTATGCGTCCATTATTTACGATGGCTAGACAGTTCAATGTTGAAAAAGATAAAAAATCTCGTATTGTCTTTACTGAAGGTGAGGATGAGCGCGTCTTACGTGCAGTGCAGGTGCTTTTAGATGAGAAAATCTGTATCCCACTCCTAGTAGGTCGCCCTGAGGTTATCGCGCAGCGAGTTAAGTCTTATGGTCTACGCATCGATTTAGAAAATGATGTGGTAGTCGTTAACCCCGAAAAAGATGAGCGTTATAAGCATTACTGGATGGCGTACTGGGAGATGCGTAAACGTTACGGTATGAGCCAAGAATTAGCGCGCGTAGAAATGCGTCGACGCATGACCTTAATCGGTGCTATGCTTATGCACTTTGGCGAAGCCGACGGTATGATTTGTGGTACAGTGGGCACATATGCGGGTCACCTGCAGTGGATTGATCAGGTGCTGGGCAAGGGCGAGGGCATAAGCACTTACGCTGCCTTAAGCTTATTGATTTTGCCAGAGCGTACGATTGCAATTACCGATACACACGTTAACCCAGATCCAACAGCTGAGGAAATCGCTGAGATTACCTTAATGGCCTCAGAGGAGTTACGACACATTAAGATTAAGCCTAAGGTGGCGTTGTTGTCTTCTTCTGATTACGGTACGGATTACCCTGTGTCTGGTGCAAAAATGCGCAAGGCACTTGAAATTATCCAAAAGCGCGATCCTGATTTAGAGATTGATGGTGAAATGCATGCTGATATGGCGATGAATGAAAATCTACGCCTTAAGCGTATGCCTGATTCACCATTAACAGGTAGTGCGAATTTGGTTGTTTGTCCTGATATGGAAAGCGGCAACATCTCTTACAACTTATTGAAATCATCAATGGGTAGTAATGTATCAGTTGGTCCATTCTTATTAGGATGTAAAAAACCAGTGCACATTTTAACTTCTAGCGCTACTGTCAGAAGAATTATTAACATGACTGTATTAGCGGTGGTTGATGCAAATACACGCTAGACAAAAGGGCGTTTCGTCGTTAATTATTTTAAATTTAATTGCTTATTTGGGGAAATAAAATGGTCAATAATGCGGCGACTAACATAGAGCAAGTCTTTGAGTCGAGTGGCGCGATTCCTGCAAATCTTGCTGAGCTTGAGGCAGTCAGTAATATGGCTGCTTCAAAAGGCATTGCATTTTTTGAGGTAAATTGCGATAAGGCGCGTAACGTCTCAGCGGTATTAAGGGCGATTTCCAAAGCGGTAGATTATCCATCATTTTTCGGTTCTGATACAGATGCTTTATTAGACTGTCTTAATGAAACCAACACCGATCAGAAAAAGGGTATGGTACTTTGGCTGTCCAGTTTGCATTCAGCAGATGAGGCCTTAGCTAAGTTTGCCCAGCAATTAGAAGATATTCTACAAGATGCTACTAAATTTGCCCAAAGCAAAGGCCGTCATTTTAGTTACTATGTTGAGCATGTGGGTCCACATGAGGCTCCGGAGCCAGGTAAGGCACCAACTCGTTATGGTGAGATAGACGACGAGTAAATCGCAAAGTCTGTAGAGACCTTTGTCTACAGGTGTTTAAAAGCCCAAATTTGGTCGCATTAGAAATGCTCTAATGCGACCAAATTATATTTAAATTTAATTCCAATCAAATAAAGCCAAACAGGCAGAGGCGAGGGCAAGTGCCGCAGTTTCAGTTCTAAAAACACGCTCACCCCAAATCACTTTTTGTAAAGAGGCTTGATTGTTTGAGGCATGACTTTCGAATAATTCGAGTTCATTATCTGACCAACCACCTTCTGGGCCAACCACTAAACAAATATTAATTAGTGAATCAGTACCATTTTCCTTGATAAAATCATTTAAATAATCTGTTAGTTTTGCGCCATTTTCATGATGACAAACTAGGACTAGGTCATAGCTTTGATTTAATAAAAACTCTTTAACCGAGCTTAAACTATCAATCTGTAAAGGAATATTACGGCCGCATTGCTCGGCTGAGCTATTGGCAATGGCCTGCCAACGCTGTAGACGCTTTTCGAGACGGTTACCGCTTAGTTGGATAATAGAGCGTTCTGCTTTAATAGGGTGGATTGTGATTACGCCTAATTCGCTATTTTTTTCAATAATCCAATCCATTTTATCGCCACTCGGTAAGGCCTGAGCGATACTAATTTTTCCTTGAGGAAGACGATCATTAGCTAAGTGGCTACCAATTTTAGCCATAGCAACACCTTGGTCAAAAAATAGCTCAGCCTCGTATTCACCGCCTTGACCGTTAAATAACACGATCAGATCACCATCACGTAATCGTAAACTGCGGCCAGCGTGGTTGGCGATTTCACGCGGTAAGGCCAGTACCTCATTGCTAACTAAGGGACCGGAGTAGAAAAAGCGAGGTAAGGACATAAAGCTCCAAGCGTTAAACTATAAATGATAGAATTATAAGCCACTATAAATGGTAAAATTATATGCCATTTAGCATGAAATTTCTGATATAGGATGGATATGAACTCTTCCTCAGGTATTCAACCGACGGATTTAGCGAATGCGATTCGCGCACTTTCAATGGACGCTGTTCAACAAGCCAACTCGGGTCACCCCGGCGCCCCTATGGGTATGGCTGAGATTGCTGTTGCATTATGGACACGTCACCTTAAACACAACCCTACTAACCCACTTTGGCCTAATCGTGACCGTTTTGTTTTATCTAACGGCCATGGCTCTATGTTGCTTTATTCCTTATTGCACTTGAGTGGTTATGATTTGCCAATTGAGGAAATTAAGAATTTCCGTCAATTGCATTCTAAGACCCCTGGTCACCCTGAAAACTTTGTGACTGCTGGTGTAGAAACAACCACAGGTCCTTTAGGTCAGGGCTTAGCCAACTCAGTTGGTTTTGCTTTAGCTGAGCAGTTATTAGCCAAAGAGTTTAACCGCCCAGGGCACGATATTGTTGATCACAATACCTATGTTTTTGTGGGTGATGGTTGCCTTATGGAGGGTATTTCTCATGAGGCTTGCTCATTAGCGGGTACCCTTAAATTAAATAAACTCATCGTGTTTTACGATGACAATGGTATCTCTATTGATGGTGAGGTACAGCCATGGTTTAGTGATGACACCGCCAAGCGTTTCGAGAGTTACGGCTGGCAGGTTGTTCCTAAAGTTGATGGTCACGATATCGAGGCTGTTTCAGCAGCTATCGAACAGGCTAAAGCTTGGGCTACAGAAGACGATCGTGGCCCAACCATTATTTGCTGTCAGACCGTAATTGGTCAGGGCTCACCTAAGATGGCTGGTACAGCCAAAGTGCATGGTGCGCCATTAGGTGCTGACGAGATTGCTGCAACACGCGAAGCGATTGGTTGGGAGGCTGAGCCATTTGTAATTCCTGAGGCCATCCAACAGGCTTGGGATCTACGTGAACAAGGCGCAGCACAAGAAAATTCTTGGACTGATAAATTTGCTGCTTATGCCAAGGAGTATCCTGAGTTAGCGGCCGAGTTTGAGCGTCGCATCAAAGGTGATTTACCAAAGGATTTCGCTGCAGGTTTTGATGCCTTCTTACAAACGACGGCACAAAACGCTGAAACTGTTGCGAGCCGCAAAGCATCACAGTTTGTGATTGCTGAGCTACAAAAGTTATTGCCTGAGCTTATCGGTGGTTCAGCAGACTTAACAGGTTCGAATTTTACCGATTGGACAGGTGCTGTGCCTGTACGAGCAGGCAAAAATACACCAGCTGGTCGCCATATTAACTACGGTGTACGTGAGTTTGCTATGGCCGCCCTAATGAACGGTTTGGCTTTACATGGTGGCTACTTACCATTTGGTGGTACTTTCCTAACCTTCTCTGATTACTCACGTAATGCTATCCGTATGTCGGCCTTAATGCGTCAGCGTGTGGTTCATGTTTTCACTCATGACTCTATTGGTCTGGGCGAAGATGGTCCGACCCACCAATCGATTGAGCACGCTAGTAGCTTACGTCTGATTCCTAACCTCGATGTATGGCGTCCTTGTGATACGGTCGAGACCGCAGTTGCTTGGCGTTCAGCTGTTGAGCGTCCAGTAACTATCGGCAATAACGTTAAAGACGGTGGCCCTAGTGCCTTATTGTTATCACGTCAAAATCTGCCATTTATGCAAAGAGATGCAGCTACACTTGAAAAAGTGGCGCAGGGTGGCTATGTACTAAGTGACGCTGACAATGCTCAGGCTATTATTGTTGCAACGGGTTCTGAGGTAGCAATTGCCAAAGAGGCTCAAGAAAAACTAGCGGCTGAGGGCGTGGCTGTGCGTGTTGTTTCGATGCCATCGACTGCTGTCTTTGACCGTCAATCTAAAGACTACCGCGATAGCGTCTTACCGCAAGACTTACCAACTGTAGCTGTTGAGGCTGGTAGCACCGACCTTTGGTACAAATATGTGGGTCGCAATGGTGCTGTGGTTGGTATTGACACATACGGCGCTTCTGCTCCAGCGGGTGAACTATTTGAATATTTTGGCTTAACTACTGATAAAGTAGTCGAAGCCGTTAAGAATCTTTTAGGAGAATAATTGAAATGACTATTCGTGTCGCAATTACTGGTTTTGGTCGTATTGGCCGTAACGTATTACGTGCCCACTACGAGAACAACAAAAAGCACGATATTGAAATCGTAGCTATTAATATGTCTGGGGATTTTGAAACAAATGCCCACTTGCTAAAATATGACACTACCCATGGTCGTTTTGATGCCGATGTACAGTTAGATGGCGATCATTTTGTGATCAATGGTGATCGTATCCGTTTATTTGCTACTCGTGATCCTAAGGAATTACCTTGGGGTGAGTTAGATGTAGACGTGGTTCTAGAGTGTACAGGTGCTTTTACTAGTAAAGAAAAAGCAAAAGTGCATTTAGAGTCAGGTGCTAAGAAAGTTATTATTTCTGCTCCTGGTGGTAACGATGTTGATGCTACCATTGTTTACGGTGTTAACCACGATATTTTAAAAGCATCTGATACTGTAATTTCTGCTGCATCTTGTACTACTAACTGCTTGGCTCCATTAGTTAAACCTTTGCATGAGGCAATTGGTGTTGAAAACGGCTTAATGACCACGATTCACGCTTACACTAACGACCAGGTGTTATTAGATGTACGCCACAATGACTTACGTCGTGCGCGTTCTGCTTCAATGAACATGATTCCAACTAAGACTGGCGCTGCTAAGGCACTAGGTTTAGTTTTACCTGAGTTAAACGGTAAATTAGATGGTTATGCAGTACGTGTACCAACAATTAACGTATCAATGGTAGATTTAACCTTTATCGCTAAGCGTGACACCACGGTTGAAGAGGTTGATAAGATCCTTAAAGAAGCTTCTGAGGGCGCATTAAAAGGCGTCTTAGGCTTTAACGATCAGCCTTTAGTATCAACTGACTTTAACCACAGCAATGAGTCTAGCGTGTACGATGCTACCTTAACTAAGGTGTCTGGTCGCTTAGTTAAAGTATCTTCTTGGTACGATAACGAGTGGGGCTTCTCGCAGCGTATGCTCGACAACACCGTTGCCTTAATGAACGCTAAGTAATTAGCAGGTAGCTTTTTTGTCGATGATTAAAATTTAATCACAAAAAGCGGCATTTCAAGTGGTTTTGAATGCCGCTTTTGTTCGATTAAAACCTAATAAAATTTAGGTGTTTTGGAGCTCTGTTAATGTTTAAAGTTAAAACACTCACCTCATTAGCTAAAGAGGGTGAGTTAAAAAATAAGCGTGTATTTATCCGCGCTGACTTAAATGTGCCTTTTAATGATCAAGGCGAAATCTCAGAAGACACACGTATTCGTGCCTCTATTCCTGGTATTCAAATGGCACTTGATGCAGGTGCTGCGGTTATGGTGAGTTCTCACTTAGGCCGTCCAACCGAGGGTGCTGCAGTAAAATCTGAAGATAGTCTAGCGCCAGTAGCTGAGCATTTAGCCAAGTTATTAGGCCAAGATGTTCGCTTGGTGCAGGACTGGGTTGATGGAGTTGATGTTCAACCAGGTCAAGTTGTGGTTTTAGAAAACTGTCGCGTTAATGTGGGTGAAAAAGCCAACTGCGATGAGCTTTCTAAAAAAATGGCAAAACTTTGTGATGTATATGTGAACGATGCATTTGGTACAGCACACCGTGCCCAAGCATCTACTCATGGTATTGCTAAATATGCGCCTGTGGCCTGTGCAGGTCCTTTATTAGAAGCCGAGTTAATTGCCCTCAGTGAAGCTTTAGATGAGCCTAAGCGACCACTCGTAGCGATTGTAGGGGGTGCTAAAGTATCCACTAAGCTAACAGTTCTTGAAAGCTTGGCCGATAAGGTTGATCAGTTGATTGTGGGTGGCGGTATTGCCAATACCTTTATGCTGGCTGAGGACTTGCCAATTGGTAAATCATTAGCGGAGCCTGAGCAGATCCATCACAGCGAGTCAGTTTTAGAAAAAATGCGTGCTCGCAACGCCGAGGTGCCAATTCCTGTTGACGTAGTAGTTGGCAAAGAGTTTTCTGCTGATACACTTGCAGAAACCAAAGCTGCAGCTGATGTAGCAGCAGACGATATGATTTTTGATATCGGTCCTAAGACAGCTGAAAACTTAGTTTCTATCTTAAAAAATGCCGGTACCATTGTGTGGAATGGACCAGTTGGCGTGTTTGAGTTTGACGCCTTTGCTGGTGGTACTGAAGCTATTTCTAAAGCGATTGCTGACAGTAATGCCTTCTCAATTGCTGGTGGCGGTGATACCTTAGCCGCTATTGCGAAGTTTGGTATTGCTGATAAGGTAAGCTATATTTCGACTGGTGGTGGTGCTTTCTTAGAGTTCTTAGAAGGCAAAAAGCTACCTGCTTTAGAGGTTTTAGAGCAACGTTACGAAGCGTAATTTATAGCTGTCAATAAGGAGCGGTATGCTGATTGCCGCACTTTGTCTTTATATAATAAGAGCCTGATAGTCTTTGTGGATTATCAGGCTCTGCTGGTTTTAGCTATTGTGTGTCATATCAATGGGCACAATGTATTTATCAAAATCCTCGTTCGTTAAATAGCCTAGGGCCAATGCAGACTCACGCAAGCTGAGTTTTTCTTGATGCGCCTTTTTAGCAATCTCAGCAGCCTTGTCGTAACCAATATGCTTATTTAAAGCGGTTACAAGCATCAGGTTTTTATCAAGATTTTCTTTGATTTTCTCTAATTCAGGCTCAATACCTACCGCACAGTGATCATTAAAAGCCAAAATCGAGTCACTTAACAATTGAATACTTTCAAGTACATTATGCACCATGACTGGTTTATAAACGTTTAATTGGAAGTTACCTTGGCTATTTGCAAAGGCCACTGCGGTGTCATTACCAAAGACTTGAACGCAAACCATGGTTAAGGCTTCAGCCTGTGTTGGATTCACTTTACCTGGCATAATCGATGAGCCCGGCTCGTTTTCTGGAATGGAAATCTCACCAATACCACAACGTGGACCACTGGCTAACCAGCGCACATCATTGGCCATTTTCATCAATCCTGTGGCAAGTGTACGTAGGGCAGCAGAGGTAGAGGTTAAGGCATCATGGGCCGATAAGGCGAGGAATTTGTTTTCAGCGCTACGAAATGGATAACCCGTTGCCTTAGCAATTTCAGCTGCACAACGATCACCAAATTGTGGGTGTGCGTTTAAGCCTGTACCAACTGCTGTACCGCCAATGGCTAAATCATATAGCCCTTGCATATTACGTTCGAGCGAATCAACGCCATAATCAATTTGTGCAACCCAACTAGAAATCTCTTGGCCTAAGGTCACAGGTGTCGCATCTTGTAAGTGAGTGCGGCCAGTTTTAACAATATCTTTAAAAGACTCGGCTTTAGTGTGTAAAGTATTGCGCAACGTTTTAATCGCTGGGAATAGTTTCTCATGTAAATCTAATACCGTAGCGATATACATCGCTGTAGGGAAGGTGTCATTAGAAGACTGGCCTCGGTTTACATGGTCATTAGGGTGTACTGGTGTTTTAGAACCTTTGGTGCCACCAGCTAATTCAATCGCGCGGTTTGAAATCACCTCATTGGAGTTCATATTGGATTGGGTGCCAGAACCTGTTTGGAATACCACTAGTGGGAAGTGTTGGTCTAATTTACCATCAATCACCTCATCAGCAGCTTGTGCAATAAATCTAGCAATATCCGTATCAATTTCACCTAAGTCGCCATTAGCGATAGCAGCGGACTTTTTTAAAATACCTAGGGAACGAATCATGCTACGACCCCATTTGAAGCGTTCAACGCCGATAGGGAAGTTTTGAATTGAGCGCTGAGTTTGCGCGCCCCAATATTTATCAGCAGGAACCTCAATTTTACCCATCGAATCAGTTTCAATTCTCATATCTAAGATCTCCATTAAGAGTTCAATATTATCCAGGGTGATAATAAATTTATTACCAACTAGTGTACACGCATCGGAAAGATATGAAAACTAAGATATAAGCTTGATCTAAAACAAACTTTTAGCGTTGCATTATCGTTTTTAAGCAAAAATTAGTGCTTTCCCTAGATGCATTAATGAAATATATAACGTATAGTTACATACATGCAGGTGAGGAGACGCGCTCTGCATGAGCAGAAATCCCAAACGGAGTATTTTGGGTCTGTGCTGCCAGATTTTTAAATTACAAGAAGTACGAGACAACTTCAAGTGAAGTTTGTAGCACGGTAAAATAAAAAGAAATTAAAGGCGGATTCTTAGGAATCCGCCTTTTACTTTTTGTAGTTACTTTTTCAATAGTACAAGCACTGCACCAGCACCACCTATGTTTTCAGGTGCAGGGATATATGCGGTGACTTCTGGCAAATCACGTAACCAACTACGTACTGCATCTTTTAGTACCGGTTTATTGTCTTTAGAGCCATAACCTTGACCGTGTATCACACACACGCAACGTACTTTATGCTCAATGCAAGTGAGCATAAAACGGTCAAAACGCTCTGTGGCTTCTTCTAGATTAGAACCATGTAAATCTAAGCTAGCCTCAACTGGCCATTGACCGCGTTGTAATTTTTTAAGGACATCCGCACCATCGGCATGACGTAAAAACACACCCTCATCTAATAAAGCAATTGATTTGTTAGGGCGAGAGCTTGTGGTCTTAGTAGCAGCTTGTGCATGTGCAGGCAAGGTACTGTCAACCACAGCTACACTACGGCGACGACTAAGGGCTAAGATTTCCTTGCCCTCAGCTTGAGCTCGTTTTTGTTTGAAAAACTCAGCTTCGCGAGCAGTGCTTTTTGGTGCACTAGCCTCAATCCGATTAGTATCGGCAAGAGGCTTGGTGCCGCGAATCGAGGCGAGGAAGATTTTACGGTCCTCGTCAGTCACTAACATCTCACGACGTTGTTGCTTTTTCTTAGCCGCTGCGGCTGCTTTTTTCTGCTGTTCACGCTCTTTGGAGAGTTGCCTGCTCAGCTTTTTAAGATCCTGCAAAGAGCCTTTTAGATTATTTTTCACCTTCTGTATCCAACCAACGCTGGGCGTCTAGAGCGGCCATGCAGCCTGTGCCCGCACTTGTTACTGCTTGTCTATAAATATTATCCGCGACGTCACCTGCTGCAAAAACACCAGGAATCGACGTCATGGTTAAGAACTGTGGATTGGTTTTAGTAATAATAAAACCGCCGTCCATATCTAACTGACCTTCAAAAATGTCGGTATTAGGGTGGTGACCAATGGAGATAAATACACCATTAACAGTTAATTCCTTAGTTTCACCACTTTGAGTGTTTTTAAGAAGTGCTCCAGTAACACCATCATTTGGGTTACCCAGAACCTCTTCTAGGGTTTGGAAAAGTTCTAATTTGATATTGCCATTTTCAACTTTATCCATTAACTTGTCGACTAGAATAGGCTCAGCACGGAATTGATCGCGACGATGTACTAAGGTCACATTAGCACAAATGTTTGATAGGTAAAGAGCCTCTTCGACTGCTGTGTTACCACCACCAACTACAATGACGTCTTGATCACGATAAAAGAAACCATCGCAAGTTGCGCAAGCAGATACGCCTTGACCCAAATAAGCTTGCTCGCTTTCAAGGCCAAGATATTTTGCTGAAGCGCCGGTTGAAATAATCAAGCTATCGCAACTGTATTCATTACCCATGTTAGAGTACAACTTATATGGGCGCTCAGAAAGATCAACACGATCAATTTGGTCAAATACAATGTTAGTATTAAAGCGCTCAGCGTGCTTAAGGAAGCGACTCATAAGCTCAGGTCCGGTAACACCCTCCCAATCGGCTGGCCAGTTGTCTACATCAGTCGTAGTCATCAATTGACCGCCTTGGGCGTGGCCTGTAATGAGCATAGGCTCTAAGTTGGCTCTGGCAGCATAAATGGCAGCAGTGTAGCCTGCTGGGCCTGAGCCTAAGATAATTACTTTTGCGTGGTTATCACTTTTCATCATTAATATCGCTAAAATTGATTTTTTAAAAAATTAGTATAAGTCCAATTATAATATACGGCTATGGCTAAAACTTCTAAATCCCCTTTATCTGGTCGCGGTAGGCGAAATGTCCGCCTGCGATCACCTGATCAAGTACTAATGAACTCGCGTCTCATGATCTTATTACGTGAGGCGAGTTGGGTGCTTTATTTGATCGCTGCCGTGTCTTTGGCAGTGATGTTATTTACATGGCATGCCACCGATCCGGGTTGGGTTAGCACCTCGGGTAGTGACGAAATTCAAAATGCCTTTGGTGCCTTTGGTGCTTATTTTTCTAGTATTTTGCTCTATCTCATTGGGTTCTCAGCTTGGTGGTTGGTCGTGCTGTGTTTGCAACGCCTTTATGTAGGCTACAAAACATTGATGAGCCGTTTTGCTAAATTAGACCCTGAAACTGTATTGCCTAGTATTAAATGGCAAGTTCCGGTGGGCTTTATTTTACTGATATTGGGCTCAATGGGCTTAGAGAGTACTCAGTTACAACTAATAGGTCAACAATTACCCGGTCAAGCAGGTGGTGTTTTAGGGCAACTCTTTTCTGGCTTGCTAGAGCGCTATATCGGCGCAACACCTGCCATGTTTGCTATGTTCGGCATGTTGGTCTTTGGCTTTAGCATGTTTTTTAACTTTTCTTGGCTAAGCCTGTCTGAGCGTTTAGGTAGTGCAATTACTGGTTTGTTTACTAAGGTTGATAGGCTACGCGCAGAGCGTCTTGATCGCCGTATTGGTGAGGCTGCCCAAGAAGAAATGGATGAGCAAATCACCGCTCACAAAGAGCAATTGCCACCTTCTGATCGTCCTTTAAAAATAGAACCAGCAATTAAGGCATTCCCTGTTTCTGAAAAAGCGGTCGAAGCAAAGCAGGCTAAATTATTTACTGCTGAAGCTAAGGTTGAGCGTAAAGGGAGCTCTTACAAAGCTTCTGGAGACTTGCCTGGTTTAGAGCTACTCGATCCTGCTCCAGACTTTGTTGAGCCGGTTGGTGAGGACACCATCGAGTACAACTCGCGTCTAATCGAGAAAAAGCTCAGCGACTTTAATGTACAAGTTGAAGTGGTGGCTGCTCAGGCTGGCCCAGTGATTACGCGTTACGAGATTGAACCAGCTTCGGGCGTTAAAGGCGTTCAAATTGTTAACCTTAGCAAAGATCTTGCGCGTGCCTTAAGCCTTGTGCGTTTGCGTGTGGTTGAAACCATTCCAGGTAAAAATCTGATGGGTATTGAATTACCCAACCCGCGTCGCCAAACCGTGCATATTTCTGAGATTATTGGCTCTCAAGTTTTTGAAAAAAGTAAATCATTATTAACCGTGGTCTTAGGTAAGGATATTGCAGGTAATCCTGTGGTAGCCGATCTGGCTAAAATGCCACACTTATTAGTTGCGGGTACGACGGGTTCTGGTAAGTCAGTTGGTATTAACGCCATGATTATGTCGTTAATTTACAAGGCAGATCCTTCTGAAGTTCGTATGATTTTAATTGACCCTAAAATGCTCGAAATGAGTGTTTATGAGGGTATTGGTCATCTCTTATGCCCAGTAGTAACTGATATGCGCCAAGCCGCTAATGCCCTTAATTGGTGTGTTGGCGAAATGGAAAAACGCTATAAGTTAATGAGCAAAATGGGGGTGCGCAACATTGCCGGATTTAACGCTAAAATTCGAGAGGCTGAGGCACGTGGCGAGACCATTGACGATCCATTTAGCTTAACACCAGACTCACCAGAACCATTGAAAAAACTACCGATGATTGTGGTGATCATTGATGAGTTATCCGACTTGATGATGGTTCAAGGTAAAAAGGTGGAGGAGCTGATTGCACGTTTAGCACAAAAAGCACGTGCAGCAGGTATTCACTTAGTGCTTGCGACGCAGCGACCGAGTGTTGATGTGATCACAGGTTTAATTAAAGCGAACATCCCGACCCGTATTGCTTTCCAAGTATCCTCTAAGGTTGATTCTCGTACTATTTTGGATCAGATGGGTGCTGAGTCTCTATTAGGTCTAGGTGATATGCTTTATATGCCACCTGGCTCAGGTCTACCACAACGTGTCCATGGCGCTTTCGTCTCAGATGATGAGGTGCATCGTGTGGTTAATTATCTTAAAGAGCAAGGCGGTGAGCCAGATTATGTTGATGCTGTACTTGAGGGTGCGGTAGGTGAAACTGGTGATGGCTTAAGTAGTGTTACGGGTTTTGCTGATACTGAAGCTGATCCGTTATATGATCAAGCAGTAGACATTGTATTGCGTACACGTCGTGCCTCTATTTCATCGGTGCAACGACAATTGCGTATTGGTTACAACCGAGCAGCGCGTTTATTGGAGCAGATGGAGCATGCAGGTATTGTTTCACCTATGGCCTCAAATAATAGCCGTGAAATATTAGTACCAAGCAATACAGGGGCCGAAGAAGAGGCTGAGGCTTAGTTAAGTCGATAAACTCACTACTTTTGTGATTGAAATTAGTTTTACGCTTAGTTACTAATCGTTCAACTTTAAAGCGTGCAATCCTGCTAAAAATAGCTATGTTTAACCGTCAATAAATGGGTTTTAAAATGAAAAAATTCAAAAAGCTAGGCGTATCCCTTGCGGTCGCTTTATCACTTGGTAGTACGGCTGCAATGGCCCAATTTACGGTAAGCCCTGATGCCTTCCAAGGCGAAGCAGGGATGCCTGCGGATATCGGCAATATTCAATTTACAAAAATTCCTGACGTCAAAAACACGACCAAAACGGATGCTACCCAGCAATTGCGCGATTTTGTGAAAAACATTAAATCTGCGACAGGGCAATTTGCTCAACAGCGTACTGGTGATAAGGGGCAAAGCACCCAATCTGGTACCTTTAGTTTTGAACGTCCAGGAAAATTTGTTTGGAATGTGAGTAAACCCTATGAGCAAAAGGTGGTTTCTGATGGTCAGCGTGTTTATCAATATGACCCAGATTTAGCTCAGGTTACCGTGCGCAATGTTAAGGACTCAGTAGGAGCCTCACCAGCGTCGATTTTATTTGGTAATGATAATTTGGATCTTAACTTTAGTGTTGAGGTCTTACCTGAGCGTGATGGTATGGTGTGGTTAAGAGCAACACCTAAAGTGGCAGATCAAGGGATGAGTTATATGGATATTGCTTTTGCCAATAACTTACCAGCGGAGCTCAGAATTCGAGATTCTTTTGGTCAAACTACGACTATCAAGCTAAGAAACTTTAAATCTAACGCCCGCATTCCAGCTAGTGAGTTCAATTTTAAAGCGCCTGCTGGTGTGGACGTCGTTAATATGTAATTAATGTGAGACCCACGCTTTGTCTGATTTATTAAGTCAAGCATTCGCCAATATTCATGCTCCTTTGGCAGAGCAAATGCGCCCGACAACCTTAGATGAGGTGGTCGGGCAGCAACATTTATTGGGACCGGGTAAACCCCTGCGTGTCGCTTTTGAATCTGGGCGACCACATTCTATGGTTTTTTGGGGACCGCCTGGCGTTGGCAAAACGACTTTAGCGCGCCTAATGGCTAATGCCTTTGATGCCCAATTTATTGCAATTTCTGCAGTGCTCGGTGGTGTCAAGGATATTCGTGATGCGGTCGATAAGGCGAAAATCGCTCAAAGCCAAGGACGTAAAACCATTCTCTTTGTTGATGAGGTGCACCGTTTTAATAAGGCGCAGCAAGATGCTTTTTTGCCTTATGTGGAAAGTGGTCTTTTCACTTTTATTGGTGCCACCACAGAAAATCCGTCTTTTGAGGTTAATTCAGCGCTCTTATCAAGAGCGCGAGTCTATGTGCTCGAGGCGATTGATGAGGCTGATTTAAAGGAATTGCTTACTAGAGCTTTAGCCGTTTATAACAAAGGTTTGGCAGTTTTTGCTGCCGAAGAGGGTGAGGCAGAGGGCGAGCGAATTACTCAAATCGATATTGATGATGAGGCTGCGGAGCAGCTCGTCGCTTGGGCCGATGGTGATGCGCGTCGTTTAATTAATGTGGTTGAAGTGGTGCTAGAATCCGCTGAAAACGCCCGAGTCCAGTTGATTGATACAAATTACTTAGATCAATCCCTGCCTCAAAACCTACGTCGCTTTGATAAGGGGGGTGATGCTTTTTATGATCAAATCAGCGCTTTACATAAGTCAGTTCGTGGTTCTGACCCCGATGCCGCATTGTATTGGTTTTGCCGCATGATGGATGGTGGTGCCGATGCGAGCTACTTATCGCGACGTATTGTACGCATGGCGTGGGAGGATATTGGCTTAGCCGATCCACGTGCTTTACAGATCGCAAACGATGCGGCTGCAACTTATGAGCGCTTAGGCAGCCCAGAGGGGGAGTTAGCTTTAGCTGAGGCGGTGATTTATTTGGCCGTTGCAGCTAAAAGTAATGCCGCTTATATGGCTTATAACCGAGCTAAAGCGTTTGTTAAACAAGATAAAAGCAGGACGGTGCCAGTGCACTTGCGTAATGCACCAACTAAGCTCATGAAAGAATTAGGTTATGGCAAGAGCTATCGCTATGCTCATGATGAGCCACATGGCTATGCCGCTGGAGAAAGTTATATGCCTGATGGCATGCGGCGTCCAGACTGGTATCAGCCGGTTGAGCGAGGGCTTGAAATACGTATTTCAGAAAAGCTCGCTTTTTTGCGAAAACTAGACCGAGAACATTGGGCAAATAAATCAAAAAAATAAGCTTTGCACAATAATTGCTTTTTCTACCTCTTAACTAATACTCATTGTAGAATGCTCTTATAGAGTAGAGAAATTTTTTAGTGCAAATAACTGCTTTAAGTCAATGATTAATATCAAAAATCCTATTATTTTGTCGCTAGCTACGGCGCTATTACTTAGCGCTTGTGCAGGCTCGCCTAAACACGGTGGTATTGCTCATGGTGGCCGTAAAGAGATTGCACGTACACCCTTTAAAGTATCAGATATTAAGCAAAGTTCGGCCCGCTCGCAGCTAGTGGGTCGTGCCTATATCAGTGATTATAGAAACCATGGTGAACGCACTGGTGCTTTAATAGATGTTATTTTAAATCCTGTTTCAGGCACTAGCACCCAGTGGTTTAATGAGGTTTGTCGTCGAGGCAATATCTTAACTGGGCCTATGGATCGAGCTTACCGCTCGAAAATACGCACTGTCAAAACTAATCAATACGGGCAATTTGTATTTTCGGATGTGCCTAGAGGGGATTATTATTTATCAGCAAGGATGTACTGGCTAGATACTCAACCTATTACCGGACCAGTGCAATATGGTGGTTTAGTTGCCAAAAAAATTAGTTTAAAAAACCCCATTGAGACCATCGATTTAAATGATTTCGACCGGTGCCAATCCTATTTCCGTTAATTAAGTTTAACGTTTAAATTTATAATAATAAAAATAACTTTGTTTTTAATCACATTCTTGTATAATCTACTTTAGTTCAAGTAACGGTTTAATTAAATAGCCTAAGTAGTTGAAACTTAAAATATTTTATTTATAATCGAATTTTTCGACGCCTAAAAGAGGACGAATTTATGAATTCTAAAAGCGCTTTAAAATTAGCTGCATTATCTGCACTGTTATTGAGTTTAACTGCTTGTGAAACCTTTGCAGCAAAAACCGATTCTGCGGCTAATAGCAATCAAGCAGTTGCTACAACAACACAACAACAAACAGTAACTGCAACTCCTACGATCGTGAAGCGTCAGGGTAATAACCAATTAGAAATTTATGTTGGTAGCACTCAAGCCAAAAAATCCGCTCAAGAAAAGAGCTTAAAAGCAGGTAATGTTCAGTACTATACTAGCGGTATTGTTTTAAATCGTGAAGACATTCAAAATGCCTTCGTTGCAAAAACCATGGCAGATGAGCCTGCTTTAGCTTTGCGCTTAAAGCCAGAGTCCATTTCAAAATTAGCTAATGCCCGCAAGGGTTATAGCCATGTTTTAGCGAGCATCAACGGTAGTGTAGTGTCTACAGTTGAGGGTGCTAACGGTAATTTAATGGACGGCGTTTTACTTATGCCTATGCCGACATTAGTTAGTGCGCGTGATGCAGCTGATTTAATCCGCTAATCTGAGTTTGTAACTCTATTAATTTGGATTCACATAATAGCCTAGGTGTAGCATTTACCCTAGGCTATTAGTTTTTGACACATAGTTTTATCATTATTAACTTGAATTAAAGTTGCATATGATGTAACTTTAAATTGTTTTGGTAGCGCTGCAGGCATTACAGCGGATCAAATTTTTATAATTAATAAAGAAGAGGACGTATTATTATGAAATTATCTCGTAAACTAGGATTGGCAATTTTGCCTTTAGCTTTTGCATTAGCTGGTTGTCAGACTACTGGAACAACTACTCAGGCTGATACAGCTCAGGCTGTTCAAGCTGAGTCAGCGTTACAGGTTTACCAAGCTTCTGTAACTCCAGTTCAAGGTTTTCGTCCAGTGAAAATTAGTGATCAGCAAACAATTTATGTTTCAGCTGTACCTGTAATCACTAACGCTAATGTAACCTCACACGATGTAGTTGCTGACCAAAATAACAACGTTTATATTGCTCTTAATCTTAACGAGCAAGGTAAAGCAGCTTTAGATGCAGTTCCAGCTAACCGTGGTTACGCTATTGCTGCTCTAAACCGCGCCACTAACCAGACTGAAGCCGTTTCTTTTAGCGGTATCCGCCAAAGTCCTAATTTATTCTTATTCCGTGTAAGCAACGAACAAATTGCTACTGCAGTTGTTGATTCTGTATGGCCTCAACAAAAGCCACAAGCTGCTAAGTAATTTAGTATTTATCTAAATACTCAATAAGAAATGCCCAGTTATAGGACTGGGCATTTTTGATCGTGCTTGATAAATATCGAGTAGGGCGATTATTTACTCAGCGGCCTCACATTGTAGTTTGAACTCTTTGATCATCTCTTCACGAGGTAGTAATTGCTCGCTAGGAGCGTTTTTGATGCTGTCAGCGATTTGAGTAAACACCTCGACCTCTTCTTGAGTAAATTTATCAAGACCTGCTAAGTATTGGCTAATTTCATCAGGTGACTTACCCTCTTGGTGCATATCATAAATGACGCCAATCATTTCGCCTGCTTTATTACAATCGGTGTTTGAAGTGCCATTGTCATCACTACTAGCGGTGGTGCTAAAAGCCTCTTCGGAGCTGATCTCTGTTGGTGCATCAACGGGCTTAGAAACCACGGTTGGGATGCCAGTTTCTTGTTGAGGAGGAAGCTGTTGCTCGGCATCACCAAAAAGCGACTTATCGACTGCAAGCCAAATGCCAAACCCTAAGCCTACAACTACTAGCGTTAAGATTAGAAAGTTTATAAAGGACTTCATGAGGTATCCTGTGTATTATTTATAATGTGTATTAAGTATACTTCTGTTAAGCTAGGGTAGATTATAGATTATGCAGGGGCACTAAGGGAATAGTTAAAATAAAATTCATCCTTTTAGTTAAGATAAACCTAATATTTTATTGTAGATTATAAGTATAGATGTTGCAGTATTCTTTTCTTAAAAAGCACCTTTTGCTGGTGCTCAGTATCTTATTTGTTCTTTGTTTAAATACTAGTGCTCAAGCCATGGGGCGAGTACAAACTGACCCTAATGAGGGTGAGGCCTTAATTTCTCTCGAAGAGGCGAATCAACGATGCGAGGTCGTATTGGCTATTTTTAATTTAGAAAAGCTCGAGGGGCAAATTAATGTTATTGAGCTCTCTGCCATTGTTCGCTCTTTAAGAGATGAGGGTAAATTGCCAGCAAAGTTTTTAACTAAAAAACAAGCGGAGACTTTGGGTTGGCATCCGGGTCGTCCTTTTAGTCAGATTAAGGAGCTACGCGGTCGTTCTTTAGGCGGTGATCATTTTGGTAATTTTGAAAAGCGATTGCCAGAAGCTAAATACTTTGAAGCCGATCTAGATTATTTAGGTCTTAAGCGCAATGCTAAGCGCGTAGTTTATAAAGATCATGAGCATATGTACGTCACTATCGATCACTATGAGAGTTTTGAACGGGTACCAGCATGTCACTAAAATTATCTGCTAGGCAATTACGTCGTTACAATGCGCGTCAACTTAAAAAGTGGCACGCAAAAAATAGCTTAGTTCAATCTTTTTCAAAGTCTACTGTTTCACAATTGAGTAAAGCAAAAAAAATTAATTTAAATGGCATTACCTCAATTGAGGATTTTCATCAGCGCTTAGCAACTGAGGTTTCCTTGCCTGAACATTGTGCAGTTAATCTAGATGCCTTATATGATGTTCTAACGGGTGATGTGGCTGAGTCTATTGAGTTTATATGGACATGTGCTGCTGAAGATATGGCCCAACACCCAGAGACTTTGACGGGCTTAAAAGCGATGCTAGAAAGCGTTGCAGCAGCCCGTGCAGATATTTTAATCAAATATTAGTTATAGGGGCTATTGAGGCTATAGCGTCCTGCACCTATTAGCATAATGCATAGAGCCGATGCTAAAAACATATACTCAAGGCCGATGACGGCACCGCCGCTGCTATTAAGCGCAGTAAGACGCGCCGAATGAGTTAGGGAAATAGCGATCACCATACTTAACGCGATGATCCCAGCTGCGGGTCTTGTGTAAAGGCCGATAATTATCATAAGCGGAGCGATGATTTCGCTAATATATAATCCATATGCAAAAAATGGTGGCAAACCATGCGCATTTAGAGTGTGAGGAATGTGGCCTAGCCCATACTTAACTTTATGAAAGCCATAAAGCAGTATTAAGATACCTAATGTCACACGCAAAATTAACTTGCCCAAATCGTATCCCATAAGAAATCCTTTATTATTTTTAAATAAAAAGAGGACCGATGAGGGTCCTCTTGTGCTGATTTACAGCAATACTAAGCTAGCGGGTTACTGATCATCCTGTTGTTGATTTGCTTGCTCAGTTGCAGCGGCTTCAGCTTCCTCCGCCTTTTTCTTTTGTTGAATAGCGCATTGAATTTTGGATTCAACTAGCCCTTCGGGTACACGAGTTTCACCTTGAGCATCAGCCGCGGCTAGTGTTGCCATGTTAATAATACGACGCGTGGTAGTACTAGTCGTTAGAACGTGAATGGCTTTATTAGTACCTAATAGGACTGGACCTAAGACAATACCACCGCTGGTCATCTTCAATAAATTGTAGGTAATATTACCTGCATCTAAGTTAGGCATCACTAAAACGTTTGCCTTGCCACTTAAGGTGCTATCAGGTAAAGCGGTTTTGCGAATCTTTTCGGATAGGGCCGCGTCAGCGTGCATCTCACCATCCATCTCTAGGTCAGGGGCAATCTCAGCGAGGATTTCGCGAGCCTTGGCCATTTTGAGAGAAGAGGCGGTTTGACGATCACCGAAATTAGAGTGCGATACAAGTGCTACCTTAGGCACCATGCCGAAGCGTTTTACTTTTTCCGCTGCCATTAAAGCGATCTCAGCAATTTGCTCAGCAGTCGGGTCCTCGTTAATGTGAGTATCACATAAGAAGAAAGTGTAATCTGGGCTAAAGATAACATTCATCGCCGCCATGGTACCTGACTTAAGTGAGGTACCAGTGATATCGCGGATAAAGTTAACCTGTCTATTAAAACCTGTATTAACGCCACAAATCATCGCATCGGCAAAGCCTACCTCGATCATAAGTGCACCAATCACGGTGTTGTGTTTGCGAACCAATGACTTAGCAACAGCAGGGGTAACACCCTTGCGAGCTAATAGCTTGTGGTAAAGAGGCCATACCTCGTTAAAGCGATCGTCATGCTCTGGATCAACGATTTCAATATCCGGATGGCTTAGGTAGCGCAAGCCTAGTTTGTTTAGGCGCATTCGGATGACTTCAGGACGGCCAATTAAAATAGGCTTGGCGATTTTCTCATCGAGGATAGTTTGTATTGCGCGTAAAACACGCTCATCCTCACCATCGGAGAAAATAACACGCTGCATTTTATCTTTTGCGATCTTCATCAGCGGGCGCATTAGTTGACTAGACTGGTATACAAACGCGTTGAGACGGGCTTTGTAGGCTTCCATGTCATCGATAGGTCGGGCCGCAACACCGCAATCCATCGCCGCTTGGGCAACGGCAGGAGCAACGTTAATAATTAAGCGCGGATCAAACGGTTTAGGAATAATGTAGTCGGGACCGAAGTTTAGATTTTCTTTAGGGTAGGCGCTGGCAACCTCATCATCTGCTTCAATTTGTGCTAACTCGGCAATAGCATGCACACAAGCCATTTGCATTTCTGGGGTGATGCGAGTAGCGCCTACATCAAGTGCACCACGGAAAATGAATGGGAAGCAAAGTACGTTATTTACTTGGTTGGGATAGTCTGAGCGACCTGTAGCAATAATACAGTCGGGACGTGCGGCCTTTGCATCTTCTGGGGTGATCTCAGGGTCAGGGTTAGCGAGGGCTAAGATTAATGGTTTATCGGCCATAGTCTTAACCATGTTTTGAGTTAAGACGCCTTTAGTGGAGCAGCCCAAAAACACATCAGCGCCTGCCACTGCGTCACCTAAGGTGCGAAGTTCAGTTTTTTGGGCGTAGCGCGCTTTGTGATCTTCCATGTTTTCTTCGCGGCCTTCGTAAATAACACCACGAGAGTCACACACAAAGATGTTTTCTTTTTTAAGGCCTAGATTAACTAATAAATCTAAACAAGCAATCGCTGCTGCGCCTGCGCCAGAAGCTACTAATTTAACGTTATCGAGTGTTTTGCCTAATAATTTAAGACCGTTTAAGACGGCAGCTGAAGTAATAATTGCAGTGCCGTGTTGGTCATCATGGAAGACAGGAATATTAACGCGTTCTCTTAATGTTTTTTCGATATAAAAGCACTCAGGCGCTTTAATATCTTCAAGGTTAATACCGCCTAATGTTGGCTCAAGTGCTGCGATAATATCGACTAACTTGTCAGGGTCGGTCTCGTTAAGCTCGATATCAAAGACGTCAATACCTGCGAATTTTTTGAATAAACCGCCTTTACCCTCCATAACCGGTTTTGCGGCTAATGGACCGATATTGCCAAGGCCAAGAACAGCGGTACCATTGGTAACAACACCAACCAAGTTGGAGCGCGAGGTGAAACGAGCGGCCGCTTGCTCACCTTCGTGATAAATCGCCATACATGCGGAAGCAACGCCTGGAGAATAAGCGAGAGACAAATCATCCTGATTAGACAATGGCTTGGTAGGAACGACTGAAATCTTACCTGGGCGTGGAAATTCGTGATAATCCAAAGCCATTTGACTTAATTTGTTTTTCTCAATCATAAAACTGTCTCCGAATGATTAATCGCAAATACTGTATCTTACATAAGATTTCATACTGAATGTTGCGGTTTCGATTTCATATAGCATGTTGTTGTTACGGTTTTATGCTGTATGTTGTTGTTTTAATAATCAATAGGGGAAAGCGCATATAGTTTAGATATTGGTTAATTGCAAACAAAACGCTATTATGACAGTTGTGCTTATTGTAATAATGTATTTATAAAAGGCATGTTTTTACTCGTTAGTCTGTTTAGTTATTACAGTCTAAGGTCATATCGAATCGTATATTTTGTGAAACTTGATATCGCTATGATTTATAACGGTTCAAAGTGATTTTTTATAAGAAATAAATGCTAGACTAGTCTATACTAATGTAGTATGTATACAGGTGGGGGTATTGCCCCTGTCTATTGCTTTTTGTAAAGGGAGTCTTTAGTTTAGACCCTTGCTATCTGCTTATCGGTGAAAGCCGTACGCGGAAGGTTACTTCACAATCTGCATCCTTTTAGGTGAAACACTCAAAACGGTGAGGCATAATGTCAACTTATATAGAAAAAAATACTTCCTCTTACTTATTTGGTAGTAATGCCGACTATGTAGAGGAGCTCTACGAAGCCTACTTGGCTAATCCAAGTAGTGTAGAAGAGCACTGGCGCGATTACTTTGATCAGTTACAGGATCAACCTGCGACTGATGGTAAATCGGAGACACGCGACCAAAATCATTCATCAGTGATCGCTTCTTTTGTTCAAAGAGCAAAAGAAAATCGTTTGGTGGGTAAAGTAGATGCTCAGCAGAGCATGGAAATTGCTAGCAAGCAACTCAAAGTACAGCAATTGATTTCTGCTTACCGCTCACTAGGCTTGCGTTACGCACAACTTGACCCGCTTAAGCGCACAGAGCGTCCCGAAATTCCTGAGCTAGATCCAGCTTTCTACGGTTTAACCGAGGCCGATCTAGACGAAACATTCTCAGCGACTAACACTTATTTCACTGAGAGCGATCATATGACCTTACGTGAGCTATTAGAGGCTTTACGTAATACCTATTGTCGTAGCGTTGGTGTTGAGTACATGCACATCTCGGATCCTAAAGCTAAACGCTGGATTCAAGAGCGTGTCGAAACCACACAATCTACAGCAAAGTTGACTGATGACGACAAAAAGCGCATTCTTCAGCAATTAACCGAGGCCGAAGGTCTTGAGCGTTATTTGCATACTCGTTACGTAGGTCAAAAGCGTTTCTCACTTGAGGGTGGTGAAAGCTTTATTTCTTGTATGGATGAGTTAGTTAACCACGCTAGTACTCATGGTACTCAAGACGTGGTTGTTGGTATGGCTCACCGCGGTCGCTTAAATATGTTAGTAAACATCATGGGTAAAATGCCTGGTGATCTCTTTGCTGAATTTGAAGGCAAGCAAGACGGCGATTTAACCGATGGTGACGTTAAATACCACAGTGGTTTCTCAAGTGACTTAGACGCCAAAGGCGGTCCAATTCACTTAACTTTAGCGTTCAACCCTTCACACTTGGAAATTGTTAATCCAGTAGTTCAGGGTAGTGCGCGTGCTCGTCAAGAGCGTCGTGGCGGTAATATCCAGCAGGTCTTACCTGTATTAGTTCACGGTGACGCGGCTTTTGCTGGTCAAGGGGTGGTTCAAGAGACGCTTAACATGTCTCAAACCCGCGGTTACTCAGTGGGCGGTACAATTCACGTTGTAATTAATAACCAGATTGGTTTCACCACATCTGATCCACGTGACTCACGTTCTACACTTTACTGTACTGACGTTGTTAAAATGATCGAAGCGCCAGTGTTCCACGTTAACGCTGACGACCCTGAGGCTGTAACCTTCGCTACTCGTTTAGCAGTAGATTACCGTCAAGAATTCGGTCACGACGTAGTTATCGATATTATTTGTTTCCGTAAGTTAGGTCACAACGAACAAGATACTCCATCATTAACGCAGCCGTTAATGTACAAAACCATTGGTAAGCACCCAGGTACTCGTCAGCTCTACGCTGATAAACTACTTAAGCAGGGTGTTTTAGCCGAGGGCGAAGCCGAAAATATGGTTAAAGAGTATCGCCAAATCATGGAGGCTGGTAACCGCACGGTTGAGCCTGTCTTAACAGACTTCCAGCGCAAATATGCCATTGATTGGACTCCTTTCTTAGGGGCTAAGTGGACTGACCACGCTGAAACAGCAGTTTCTATTCCTGAGTTAAAGCGTTTAGGTGAGAGCATCACTACAATCCCTGATTCCTTCACACCACACCAATTAGTGAAGCGTCTACTAAATGATCGTCGTGCCATGGTGCGTGGCGAAATGAATTTAGACTGGGGTATGGGTGAGCACCTAGCATTTGCTAGCTTACTCTCCAATGGCTACCCAATCCGTATCACGGGTCAAGACTCAGGGCGCGGTACATTCGTACACCGTCACGCTGTACTACACGATCAAAATCGTGAGCGCTGGGACGAGGGTACCTATATTCCACTACAAAATATTTCTAACGATCAACCTAACTTCACAGTGATTGACTCTGTATTATCCGAGGAGGCGGTACTTGGCTTCGAATATGGTTATGCATGTTCAGAGCCTAATACATTGACAATTTGGGAGGCACAGTTCGGAGACTTCGTTAACGGTGCTCAGGTTGTAATTGATCAATTCATTACCTCAGGTGAGGCTAAGTGGGGTCGTCATTGCGGTTTAACCTTAATGCTTCCTCACGGTTATGAAGGTCAAGGTCCAGAGCACTCATCTGCACGTATTGAGCGTTTCTTACAGCTTTGTGCTGATCACAATATTCAGTGTGCTCAGCCTACTAACGCATCGCAGATTTTCCACTTGCTTCGTCGTCAAATGATTCGCAAGTTCCGTAAGCCTTTAGTAATTTTCACTCCTAAATCTTTATTACGTCATAAAGATGCTACTTCACCATTAGGCGATTTCGCTGAGGGTGAATTCAAGTTAATCATTGGCGAAACAAAGCCAGAGATTAACAAAGAAAAAGTGAATCGCTTATTGCTATGTTCTGGTCGTGTTTACTACGATTTAGTTGCTGCTCGTGAAGAGCGTGGCGCCGATGATGTAGCAATTCTTCGCGTTGAGCAGTTGTATCCATTCCCTCACAAAGAGTTTGAGGCCGAGATGCAACAATATCCTAACGCTAAAGAGGTTGTTTGGGTACAAGACGAACCACAAAACCAGGGTCCTTGGTTCTACATTCAGCATCATATTTTCCAAAATATGTCTGCTGGTCAGAAGTTGGCCTATGCTGGTCGCGCAGCCTCTGCGTCACCAGCAGTGGGTTACTTAGCCCTACACAACGAGCAGTTGAAAGCTTTCTTAGAGCAAGCATTCAGCCAGCGTTTACGTGGTTTTACCTTAACCAAGTAGTCAGAAGTATTAAGGCATAGACCTTGTAAATGAAATCGCGATACAGCGAAATTTATAAGGTCTATTTGGAAATTAAAAAATTAAAAAAGCGTTATATTCAAGTTATAAACAATAGCTTAAAGGAACAAAAATTATGTCAATCGTAGAAG
Organism: Alcaligenaceae bacterium; assembly: GCA_012511095.1. GTDB lineage: Bacteria > Pseudomonadota > Gammaproteobacteria > Burkholderiales > Burkholderiaceae_B > Oligella. The sequence continues at coordinate 4,887 of JAAZGT010000221.1, read as the reverse complement.
TAAAAGTACCTCAGTTTTCAGAGTCTATTTCAGAAGGTACTCTATTAGAGTGGAACAAACAGGTTGGTGAAGCAGTTTCTCAAGATGAGACCTTGATTGAAATTGAAACTGATAAAGTAATTATGGAAGTACCTTGTCCAGCCGATGGTGTATTAGTTGAAATCATTGTACAAGGTGGTGAAAACGTTGAGTCTGAGCAGTTATTAGCTAAGATCGACACAGCTGCCAAAGCGACTGCTGCTGCGCCTGCTGAAGCTGCTCCAGCCGAGGCACCTGCTGCTGCACCTGCTGTCGCCGCTGCTGACAAAGGTGATGTTGCATCTCCTGCTGCTACAAAAATCTTATCTGAAAAAGGCTTAGCTGCTACTGATGTTGCGGGTACTGGTAAAGATGGTCGTGTGACCAAAGCTGATGCACAAGCTGCACAAAAAGCTGCTGCTCCAGTTGCTGCTGCTCCAATCGGTCAGTCTTTAGATGGTCGTCCTGAACAGCGCGTTCCAATGACTCGCTTACGTGCACGTGTTGCTGAGCGTTTACTACAGTCACAACAAGAAAACGCCATCTTAACTACGTTTAACGAAGTTAATATGAAGCCAGTTATGGACCTTCGTGCTAAGTACCGCGATCAGTTCGAAAAAGAGCACGGCGTTCGTTTAGGTTTCATGTCATTCTTTATTAAAGCCGCTGTTGCTGCACTTAAGAAGTTCCCACTACTTAATGCCTCAATCGATGGTAACGATATCGTATACCACGGTTACTTTGATATTGGTATTGCGGTGAGCTCACCACGTGGCTTAGTAGTACCTATTTTACGTAATGCCGACCAGTTATCATTAGCTGAAATTGAGAAAACAATTGCCGAGTTTGGTGCTAAGGCCCGCGATGGTCGCTTAAGCATCGAAGAGTTAACCGGTGGTACCTTCTCTATTTCTAACGGTGGTGTATTTGGTTCAATGATGTCTACCCCAATTATTAACCCACCACAGTCAGCAATTCTTGGTATTCACGCTACTAAAGAGCGTCCAGTAGTAGAAGACGGTGAAATCGTTATTCGCCCAATGAACTACTTAGCTCTTTCTTATGACCACCGCTTAATTGATGGTCGCGAAGCTGTACTTGGTCTAGTTGCAATGAAAGATGCTCTAGAAGATCCAGCTCGTTTATTATTAGACCTATAAGCTGTAAATCATTGATTATGTAACGCCCCATTTAAGCCCTTTGCTTTTGGGGCGTTATCGGTTAAATATATTTGGAATAGTTATGAGTAAAGAGTTTGATGTAGTAGTTATTGGTGCAGGTCCTGGCGGTTATATTACGGCTATCCGTGCTGCACAATTAGGTAAGAGTGTTGCATGTATTGATTCATGGGTAGACGATAAGGGTAAGCCTAAGCCAGGTGGTACTTGTACTAACGTCGGTTGTATTCCTTCTAAAGCGTTATTACAGTCTTCTGAGTATTACGAAAATGCTAAAAAAGACTTCAAAGAGCATGGTATCGAGGTTTCTTCAGTCAAGATGAAAATCGACCAGTTCCTAGGTCGTAAAGACGAAGTTGTTCAACAAAACAACGACGGTATTTTATTCTTATTCAGAAAGAACAAAGTTCAGTTCTTCTCTGGCCGCGCTTCATTCAATGGTAAGGCCGATAATGGTCAATACAAAATTGAAGTTGATGGCAAAGACAAAGCTAGCATTACAGGTGCGCATGTTATTGTTGCCACAGGTTCAGAGCCACGCGCTTTACCGGGCTTAGAGTTTGACGAAAAACAAATTTTATCTAACACGGGTGCTTTAGAAATCCCTGCTGTACCTAAGCGTTTAGGTGTAATTGGTGCTGGTGTTATTGGTCTTGAGTTAGGTAGCGTATGGCGTCGTTTAGGTGCTGAGGTTACTGTACTTGAAGCAATGCCTAAGTTCTTAGCAGTTGCCGATGAGGGCGTAGCCAAAGAAGCAGCTAAAGCCTATAAGAGCCAAGGTCTAAAAATTGAGGTTGGCGTTAAAGTTGGTGACATTAAAAAGACAGCTAAACACGTAACCGTTAAATACGATGACGCTAAAGGCGAAGCACAGACTTTAGAAGTTGATAAATTAATCGTATCAATTGGTCGCGTACCTACTACAGACGGTTTAAATCTTGAGTCTGTAGGTGTTAAGGTTGATGAGCGTGGCTTTATCGAGGTTGACGATCAGTGTCGCACTAACGTAGCAAATATTTGGGCGGTTGGTGACGTAGTTCGTGGTCCTATGCTTGCTCACAAAGCTGAGTCTGAGGGTGTCGCTGTGGCTGAGCTTATCGCAGGTCAGCATGGTTCTGTTAACTACGCTACGATTCCTAACGTACTTTACACTTCACCAGAAATTTCTTGGGTTGGTAAAACCGAACAACAACTTAAAGAAGAGGGTATCAAGTACAAAGCGGGTCAGTTCCCATTCATGGCTAACGGTCGCGCACGTGCTTTAGGTGATACTACTGGTTTTGTTAAAGTATTAGCTTGTGCCAATACTGATGAGGTTTTAGGCGTACATATTGTTGGTCCTATGGCTTCTGAATTAATCGCCGAAGCGGTTGCTATCATGGAGTTCAAGGGTGCAGCTGAGGATATCGGTCGCATCTGTCATGCTCACCCGACTTTATCTGAGTCCTTAAAAGAAGCAGCTTTAGCGGTTGATAAGCGTAGCTTAAACTTCTAAGCAATAAACATTGCGCTTATAAAATCAGGTAGCTGCTTGCAACTACCTGATATCGCTCATAGGCAACGTGCAATAAGTGCCCTATATTGAGTCAGCTTGATTAGGGCACTTTTTATTTTTATTAAAACAATTTATGAACGTAATTCACCATTACCGAAAAGCCTTATCTGAAAAAGGGTACAAAGCCGACGAGGCTCAAGAAAAAGCGATTATGCGCTTACAAGATCTTTTTGAAGAGCTAATGGATTTTAGAGACCAACGCCAACAACGCAATGGTGGCTTCTTTAGACGATTTGCTAAGTCTAAGGACCCCGTGGTGCCTAAGGGTGTTTATATGTGGGGCGGGGTAGGCCGCGGTAAAAGCTTTTTGATGGATTCCTTTTACAATTATCTGCCTTATAAGCGTAAGGTACGTATTCACTTTCACGAGTTTATGCGTAGCATTCACGAGGAAATGCGTGAAATTAAGGGTACTGAGGATCCGCTAGATGTGGTGGCAAAGCGTACTGCAGAAAAGTACCGTCTCATTTGTTTTGATGAATTCCACGTCTCTGATATTGCTGACGCAATGATCTTGCATCGTCTATTAGATAAACTCTTTGAGTATGGTTGTACTTTTGTGATGACCTCTAACTATGAGCCAGATACCTTGTACCCAGATGGTTTACATAGAGATCGTCTGTTGCCAGCGATTGAGCTAATTAAACAGAAAATGGATGTGCTTAACGTCGATAGCGGTATTGATTATCGTCGTCGTACCCTTGAGCAAGTACAACTTTATTATCAACCACTAACGCCAGAAAATCGCCAAGCCTTTGAGGATTTATTTAAAGAAATTAGTGGTGCTGAACCTAAACCGCAAACCCTAACTATTGAAAATCGTCCGATGCAGGCCTTAGGGATTAATGACAATGTGGCTTGGTTTGACTTCAAAACTTTATGCGTAGATAATCGCTCTCAAAATGACTTTTTAGAATTAGCGAGTCGTTTTGAAACCATTTTCCTGTCTGATGTACCAAAAATGACAGCAGCACAAGCATCACCAGCGCGTCGTTTTACTTGGTTAATTGACGTACTTTATGACTATAAGGTGAAGTTCGTAATGAGTGCTGAGGTACCACCGGCTGAGCTATACACTGAGGGTGTCTTATCCAATGAGTTTTTCCGTACAGAATCACGCATTATGGAAATGCAGTCCAAAGAGTACATGCAACAAGATCGTCGTAGTTACGTTAAACTTTAAAATTAAATTAATTGATGGAGTATTTTTCCAATGAGTGCTAAGCAAGCGCAAAGCAAAATCCAACGCGTATTAACCGGTGTGACAACATCAGGCACCCCTCATCTTGGTAACTATGCGGGAGCAATTCGTCCTGCTATTGAGATGAGTCAACGACCTGATGTCGATGCTTTTTTCTTTTTAGCAGATTACCACGCCTTAATTAAATGTGATGATGCTGAGCGTGTCGAGCGTTCGCGCCTGGAAATTGCTGCTACCTGGTTAGCAGCAGGCTTAGATACTGATAGAGTGACTTTTTATCGTCAATCAGATATTCCTGAAATTACAGAGCTTTCTTGGATTTTGACTTGCTCAACACCCAAGGGCTTAATGAATCGAGCTCATGCCTATAAAGCGAGTCTCGACGCTAATGAAGCAGCGGGTGTTGAACCAGACGATGGGGTGACCATGGGTTTATACTCTTATCCCATCTTAATGGCTGCCGATATTTTAATGTTTAATGCGCATAAGGTACCGGTGGGTGCTGACCAAATTCAACACCTTGAGATGGCGCGTGATGTGGCTCAGCGATTTAATTACCACTATGGTAAAGGTCGTGACTATTTTGTATTGCCTGAGGCTCAGGTCGATGAGGGTGTAGCCACTTTACCAGGTCTTGATGGTCGTAAAATGTCCAAGAGCTACAACAATACCATCCCACTTTTTGAAGGCACTGCGAAGCAGATGCAGCAGGCCATTGCTCAAATTAAGACAGACTCTAAGTTGCCTGGTGAGCCTAAGGATCCTGAGAGCTCTAATCTGTTCCCAATTTATCGTGCCTTTGTTGAACCCTCAAAAGCAGAGGCCTTTGCTCAAGAATTGCGTGAGGGTTTAGCTTGGGGTGAAGCTAAAAAAATGCTTGCCGATGAATTAGAAACCCTGATTGCTCCAATGCGTGAGCGCTACAACGAGCTCAT
>JAAZGT010000220.1 GCA_012511095.1 Alcaligenaceae bacterium | reverse complement strand
TTTGAAATGAGTTATTTAATGGCAAAGCACAATGACAAATAAAAAACTAGTTGAAATCACAGCAAAAACAGGCAAACAAGAAAGCGATACCCGCCAAAAGCTCTTGGATGTTGCTGAGCAATTATTTGCAGAGCAAGGTCATGAAGCCACGTCCCTAAGACAAATCACGGCCTTAGCCAACGCTAACTTAGGTGCGGTGAACTATCACTTTGGTACCAAAGAAGGTCTGATTGAGGAAGTATTTAAACGTCGCTTAAAACAACTTAATCAAATGCGTACAGAGCGTTTGGACGAATTAGAAGCAGCCGCCGCAGAAAGCGGTGAACCCGTTAAGGCCTCAGAAATCCTTAACGCCTTTTTCGGCACCCTAGTAAAAATGGCTTTTAGCGATAACAACGCAGTTTGGAGCTTATTAGAGCGCACCATGTTAGACCCTGGAAAATTCATAAGTACCGTTTTTGCCGATGAGTCAGCTGAGGTGATGGAGCGTTATAAAGCCGCCCTTTACAAAGCCTTACCCTTAGTGCCACGCGAAGAGATTTTATGGCGCTTCCAGTTTATGCTTGGCGCCACCGCCTATGCCCTAAGTGGCACAGGCCCCCTAAGTGAAATTATGGGCATTGAAATTAACCACAACGAAGACCCAGAAGTCGCCTTAGATAAATTATTAAAGCGATTAATGAGTTTCTTAATTGGCGGCCTAAGAGCCCCATTAGCTAACACAAACCAATAATTTAAAAACTAACCCTATAACGAGAGACACAAGCGTAAAGCTATAAAGGTAAAAATATGATTACAACTACCCTTGCATATGTATTAGGAGCACTTGCTGTTGGTGGAGGAGCCGCAGTTACCGTTCCAGGCATTAGACGCCCTTTATTATCGAAACCGATTTTAAACTCCTTTAAGAAAATCCTTCCAGCCATGTCTCAAACCGAGCGCGATGCGCTAGAGGCAGGCACCGTATGGTGGGAAGGCGAGCTCTTTAGTGGTCGTCCTGATTGGAACAAATTGCATGCATATCCAAAGCCGCAACTTACCGCCGAAGAACAACGTTTTTTAGACAATCAAGTGGCGACGGTTTGCTCAATGATCGATGATTGGGAAATCTCACACCAAGATGGCGATCTACCTCAAGAGGTTTGGGATTACATCAAAAAAGAGGGTTTCTTAGGCATGATTATTCCTAAAGCCTATGGCGGTTTAGAGTTCTCAGCCTATGCCCACTCTCAAATCGTAGCTCACTTATCAACTCGTTCGTCTGCTCTCTCAGTTTCTGTCATGGTCCCTAACTCCTTAGGTCCAGCTGAGTTATTGATGCAATACGGCACCAAGGAGCAAAAAGATTACTACTTACCGCGTCTTGCGCGTGGCGAAGAGATTCCAGCTTTTGCCTTAACTAGTCCTTGGGCTGGTTCCGATGCGGCTTCTATTCCTGACTACGGTGTAGTTTGTAAGGGCGAATGGCAAGGCGAAGAGGTATTAGGCATGCGTGTATCTTGGGATAAGCGCTACATCACCTTAGCCCCTGTCTGTACTCTAATTGGTCTAGCCTTTAAGCTGTATGACCCCGATGGCCTATTAGGTACTAAAGAAGATATCGGTATTACCTGCGCCTTGATTCCTCATGACCACCCAGGTATGGAAATCGGTAATCGCCACTTCCCACTTAATGCCGTCTTTATGAATGGCCCAACCCGCGGCAAGGATGTCTTTATCCCAATGGAATACATTATCGGCGGTCAAAAAATGGCGGGTAAGGGTTGGCGCATGCTAATGGAGTGTCTATCTGTTGGTCGCTCCATCTCACTACCCTCATCAAATGCTGGTATGACGGTGCTAACCTCCCGTGCCGTTGGTGCTTACTCACGTGTACGTAATCAATTTGGTGTTGCCATTGGTCAATTTGAGGGTGTGGCGGAAGCCTTAGCTCGCATTGGTGGCAATACGTATATTGCTGAGGCGGCTCGCACCATGACCTCTGGCGCGGTGGACTTAGGTGAAAAACCAGCGGTTGCCTCAGGTATTGTGAAATACCATGTCACTGAATTAGGTCGCACCGTAATTAATGACGGTATGGATGTGATTGGTGGTAAAGGCATTTGCTTAGGCCCCTCAAACTTCTTAGGTCGTGCCTATCAACAAGTACCGGTAGGTATTACGGTTGAAGGTGCCAATATTTTGACCCGTAGCCTAATTATTTTTGGCCAAGGTGCCACGCGTTGCCACCCTTATGTTTTCTCAGAGATGGAAGCGGTTCGCGAAGCTAATAACGAAAAAGCGTTATTGGATTTTGATAAAGCGTTTTGGGGCCATGTACGTTTTGTTTTTGGCAACGTCTTTAGAACCCTAGGTCACGGTCTAACAGGTGCTCGTTTTGCCAGAAAACCAAGCAATGCTGATAAAAACACCGCTCGTTACTACCAACACCTAGGTCGCGTATCGTCTATCTTTGCCTTATTAGCTGATACCTCGATGTTTGTTTTAGGCGGTAGCTTAAAACGTCGCGAAAGCATTTCCGCACGCTTAGGTGATATCTTGTCGCAAATGTACTTAGCCAGTGCAGTATTAAAGCGCTACGAAGATCAGGGCCGCCAAACAGCTGACTTACCTTTTGTTCATTGGGCTGTACAAGACTGTTTATACAAAGCACAAGTTGCGATTGATGAGGTCTTAAAAAACTTCCCGAATCGCATCGTGGCCACCGCCCTTAGACCGTGGATTTTTAGCTTAGGTAAGCCCTTCGCCAAACCTTCAGATAAGTTGGGTTTAGAGGTTGCACAATTACTACTCTCACCTAATGCGAGTCGTGATCGACTCACTGAAAACTGCTATGTAGCACTCAAGGAAGAAGATGCTGTTGGCGTGATCGAGTTGGCCTTAGAGGCAGCACTTGAGGTAGAGCCCATTCAGCGTAAATTACGTGAATTACGTAAGACCCATAACTTAGATAACAACCCTCTCGCTAACGTCCGTGATATGACCGAGGCAGCTCATCAACTCGGTGCACTAACACCTGAAGAGTATAAAAAGCTGAAACGCTTTGACCACCTCAGAGATATTGTGGTGCGTGTGGATGATTTTAGTTCAGAAGAGCTTTTTCCTAATCAACAAAAAAACGACAAGCCACAGTCTACACAAAACAAAGAAGAAAGCGATTTTGATACGGCAGTCGCTTAATTAGTGGAGATTGAAAACATGACATTCAAAGATGTGTATGTGGTGGACGGCGCAAGAACACCCTTTTTAAAGGTGCAAGGCAAGGCAGGGCCTTTTAGCGCCGCAGATTTAGCGGTACAAGCAGGTCGTGACTTATTGCTACGCCAGCCCTTCGCCCCCACCGATTTTGACGAAGTAATTATCGGTTGCGCCTCGCCCTCCCCAGACGAGGTAAACATCGGTCGCGTCATTGCTTTGCGTCTAGGTTGTGGTGACAAGGTGCATGCTTGGACCGTGATGCGTAACTGCGCCTCAGGTATGCAAGCCTTGGATTCGGCTTTAACGAATATCCAATTAGGCAGAGCCAGCCTTGTCTTAGCTGGCGGTACCGATGCTTTATCACATGCGCCATTACTTTTTTCTGAAGAAATGACGGCTTGGTTTGCCCAATTAATGAGTGCCAAAACCTTGTCACAACGTCTGGGTGTATTTGCTAAATTCCGCCCTAACTACTTAAAACCAGTGATTGGTTTATTAAAAGGTTTAACCGACCCCATCGTTGGTTTAGGCATGGGTCAAACGGCAGAAAACCTAGTCTATGACTTTAAATTAACTGCCGAGCAACAAAACGAGTATGCCGTACGCAGCCATCTACGCGCAGTTAAAGCCAGAGAAGCTGGGGCATTCAAAGACGAAATTTCACCCCTAATTGATAAGTCGGGTAAGTTTTATCCCGAAGATGATGGGATACGCCCTGATTCTAGCGTGGAGCGCTTATCGCGTTTGCGCCCTGTCTTTGATAAACAAGGTGGCACCATTACCGCGGGCAATAGCTCACAGGTGACTGATGGTGCTTCACTACTGATCCTCGCCTCAGCCGAGGCCGTAGCGCGATACAACTTAGAGCCTATCGGCAAGATCACTGATAGCCAATGGGCTGGTCTTGACCCGAGCGTCATGGGTTTAGGTCCCGTGCATGCTGCCACGCCCATTTTAGAGCGTCATCAATTGGGTCTTAATGACGTTGACCTATGGGAAATCAATGAAGCTTTTGCGGCTCAAGTATTAGGCTGCCTAGCCGCTTGGGACAGTGAGGAATATTGTCAGGAGCACTTTGGTCGCAGTGCCCTAGGTTGTCTCGACGAGGAACGCCTCAATGTCGATGGTGGTGCCATTGCCATTGGTCACCCCGTTGGCGCATCGGGAGCACGCATTGTGCTGCATTTATTACACGCCCTAAAAGCGCGTGGTTTACAACGAGGTATCGCCACCATATGTATTGGTGGTGGTCAAGGAGGAGCCATGTTAGTTGAAACCATGCCATCCAAACGCCATGAAGAGGTAGAAGCATGACACAGCAATTTAAACATTTCTTTTTAAAAGAAGATGGTCAGTTGCTCTGGCTTTATATAGACAGAGCCGATGCTGAGGTAAATGCCTTATCTGCAGAGCTAATGGCAGAGTTTAGTCAGGTTTTAGATTATCTCGATCAACATAAACCAAAGGGTTTAATTATTACCTCAGCCAAAAAAACCGGCTTTATTGTTGGTGCTGATATTAATGAGTTTTCCGACTTAAACACACCGGATGATGCTAAGGAAATGGTGGCACGTGGATGGGATTTATTTAATCGCCTTGAACGCGTCTCTTACCCTACCCTCGCCTTAATTAATGGTCACTGCTTAGGTGGTGGTCTTGAGCTAGCCTTAGCTTGTCGCTATCGCATGGTGATTCAAGAAAGTGATGCCCGCTTAGCTTTACCTGAGGTGATGTTGGGTATCTTCCCTGGTTGGGGTGGTATTTATCGTCTACCACGCCAGGTAGGTGCTATTGACGCCATGGACATGATGCTAACCGGTCGTCGTCTTAATGCGCGTCGTGCTTATGCCATCGGTTTAATTGATAGCGTTATTCCCTTAAGAGTAAGTGAAAAAGCTGCTCGTGACTTAGTGCTGTCGAAACGCAAGCCGCGTCGTGTTAAAGGTTGGAAAAAACTACTCAACCGCACACCTTTAAAGTCGGTGGTGGCTAATCGTGTACAAAAGCAATTAGCAGAAAAAGATCCTTATCAGCATTATTTAGCGCCCCGCGCCATTTTAGAGCTTTGGAAAAACAATAACGGTAATGCTTTAAAAAATGAGCCCTTGCTACAAGAGATTTTAGGTTCTGATACGGCCAGTAATTTATTACGTGTCTACCACTTACAAGAACGACTCAAAGCCGAGGGCCGTTCAAAAGACTATCAAAAAATGTCGAGCATCCATGTGGTTGGTGCAGGTGTGATGGGTGGCGATATCGCTGTATGGTGCGCCTTACAGGGCTTGCGCGTCACCTTACAAGACCAAAATATGGAAGCCATTGCTGCCGTTATTGCACGTGCCAGTAAATTATTTAAACGTCGGTTGCGTGACCCATTACTGATAAGAGATGCTCTGGATCGACTCGTTCCCGATCCTGAGGGACATGGTGCCTCACATGCGGATTTAGTGATTGAGGCCATTAGTGAAAATTTAGAAGCCAAACGCGCTCTTTATGCTGAGCTTGAAAAAGTAATGCGTCCTGATGCCTTATTGGCAACTAACACCTC
>JAAZGT010000219.1 GCA_012511095.1 Alcaligenaceae bacterium | reverse complement strand
CGTGTGTTTTTAAGCATCATGCCCTTACCCATATTTTCAGCGTAACGTGCTGTTGTGTGGTCATAACGTAAACCACCAATTAAACGCTGCTCTGGATTGATACGCCAGGTGGTTTCTGCAAAAATACCCCATTGACTAAAACGTTGGTTTTCTTGGCGTATTTTATTTTTATAGGTCTCGGCCATATGTCGTTTCTCACCACCACCACTACGTCCACGGTGCCTATCCCACATAAAATCAACACCTAAATCAGTGGTCGTATTACCAAAGTCTAAAGTCGCTTGTAGGCGAGCGTTTTGAGTGCGACGATCTGGGTTCATCGCCATAAACATCATTTTCGGAGGCTTTTGGCGATGCGTATAGTTATCCATCACGTGGTCAACGTAGCTATAGCCATAATTAAACTTTAACTCTGATAACCATGGCGTGATGTTGCGTTGCTCAGCACGGAAGTTAAAGGCATCGCGATCAAAAACTGAACCGTCCATACCGCGGTCACCATAAGCGGCCCAACCTCTAGAGCGCTGATAAGCAAACTCGATTAAGCTATCTGCAGTAGGCGTAATACCTAAGGCAAACTGCTGTGAATGACGTTGATACGCTGAGTGCACTCGATTACCATCACCATCTTTATAATCGCGTGAAGTATTACGAGTCGCATCGGCATGTATATAACCCCAAGGCATACCAGCAGTCATCGATGCATAAGCATCAAAACGGTTGTTACTACCGCCGGTTACGCTACCGTTAAACTCAACACCAGGCTCTTCAAAATAATAAGGATGACGAATAAACTGTACTGAACCAGCAATTTGGCCTGGACCAGCAAGCACCGTTTGAGGACCTTTGGTTAAAACGACCTCATCGTAAGTTTCAGGGAAAATATAAGCAGTTGGTGGATCCATACGACCTGGGCAACCACCATAGAACTGACTGTCATTGGAATAAATACCTAAGCGTGAACCACCTAAACCACGGAAAATCGGATCGCCCGACATACCGCCTTTACGCGCCACACTCATATTAGGGATAGATTTTAATAAACCAGCGCCATCGACTGCCGGCATCGGTTGGTATGCACTTTTTGGATTTAAAATTACTTTATTAGGCTCGGCGCTTGGCGCAACGACCACAACTAAATCTTGAAGCTTTTGAACATCTGCTTCATTATCAACAACACCTTGTGCATAAACCATGCTAGAAAATGCATAAGCTAAAACCAATACTAACGGCTTATACGATGACATTACTACCCTTAGAACTATTTATTTTTAATAATTTAATAATCAAGGTAGATTATCGGTCATCTTATGACCTTTGAACATGCGACATATTGTCGCAGGGGGTGTCGCAGGCCATATTGGCGCGGTTCTTACTTTTTAACAGGGCGCTTATTGAGCATGCGTTGTAGGGTGCGGCGGTGCATACCCAAGGTTCTGGCGGTAGCGGAAATATTACCGTCATTCGCATCAAGGGTGTATTGAATATGCTCCCATGTCATCCGCTTAAGCGAGGGCTTCTCAAAGCTCTCGGTGCTTTCGGCAGCCTCAGCAGCCTCCGCATTAAATGCCTCTAAGATATTTTCAACATTCGCTGGTTTGGGTAAGTAATTCGTTGCCCCCATTTTAATGGCATTAACGGCGGTGCTAATACTGGCATAACCTGTCAAGATTAAAATCTTTGTTTTGGGAAAACGTTTTAAAAGGTCGGGGAGCAGTCTTAGGCCACTCTCATTGCCGAGGTTTAGATCAAGAATAATACCCTCATAAGGACCTTCTTTTTGTAGCGCTTCTTCGCCATTTTCTGCCCAATCCAATGCTAAGCCTTGACGAGAAAATCCGCGCACTAACAAGGATGCAAAAGCATCATTATCATCAATTAGCAAATACGATAAAGCAGACGACATAAATTACTCTCTAATCTCATCCAACACCAATAAAGGCAAGCGAATCGTTGCCATTACACCACCCTCACTGTGATTGCTTAATTCCAAACTACCGCCTAAACCCGCCAGACCCGCATGTGCTAAGCGAACACCTAAGCCAAGACCAAAGGGCTTATCCGATTCAATGACGTTGAGCCCCGCTTCGCTAAGTTGCTGCTGACTAAGGTGCCCCTCGCGGTTGTAGATGGTGACTAACCACTCATCATCTTCTTGTAATTCGGTGTGTAGCTCGATGCTTTGCTCACCCGTATCGGCTGCATTATTTAAGATATTAAAAAAAGCATACCAAAAACCTTCGTGTAATTGAACTTCATAATCAATCACATCGACAGGGCTACGATTCCAACGGCATTGTACATCGGGACGTAAATTAAGCCAGCTTTGGAGACGCTCTCTAAATTCTTGATAGAGTAGAATCGCTTGTTCTTGAGGGGGAGTAAATTGCTTTAATCGCATCAAGCTTTTCTTACTTTGATCCAACTGTCGCGCCATTAAGGCAACGTCATCCTGTACCTCTTTAGGTAAATCTGAGCGATTATGCAATTCCTCATAAATCAGCTCAAGGTTATTCAAGGGTGTGGATAACTCATGTGCTAAGGTAGCCGTTTGCATACCCATAACTAGCCAATACTCATTTTCTTGTTGACGCTGATAAGTTTGTTGTAACTCACTCTCATGAAGACGCACAGTTTGCACCAGATTAGAAATCCAACGCATCGCTAAGTAGGCTGATACAGAGAAAGTTATCCACATGCCGATAAGGTGTACCAACATGGAGTTGTCGCCCCCTGACATATCGTGAGTAGCGTGCGGATCCATGGTGTGGAGGGTCATGTCGTGCGGTTCAGCGCTGTGCTCATTGGGATGCTCGGAATGCATATCGTGTGCACTCATATCATGCCCTGCATGGGGGTCGTGAGCCTCGTGACTAGCGTGTGTGTCAAGTTCAGGTGCGCTCTGTGCGCTTTGGGCAACATGCCCACTATGAGAGCTCATATCGTGTTCAAACAACGGCAACGGCCAATACTTAAAAAACAGCAACAAATAACATAAAACTATGCTAAGTGTTAGCAGTCGCGCAAAACGAGGACTACAAAATAAGGCCGCATTAATAATGGGCAAGAAATACAACACCGTTATTGGATTCGCCGCCCCACCTGTGAAATAAATCAACTCCGTCAGCAGCATCACATCGATCACCAACCCCCATCGAATCACTTGATCGACGGAGTAGTGCTGCCTATAGGCATAACTTAATAACATGTTTACCAAAACGATGGAGATACCAATCTGCAAGATTGCAGCAATAGGCAACTGCCATGGGTTTGAGGCAATTAAGCTATAGATCACTAGTGAGAAGAGCAGCAAACTGAGAGTCAATCGGCCATAGGACATGCGCTTTAAATACTGCTCTTGGCTCGGTAATTTAGGGATAAAACCTTGTTCCGTTGGACGACGGCTACGCGACTCTTTTAACATAGCTTAGCTTGATAACGATAAATAAAAAAAGCAGACGGATTGAGCTAGTGATGTAGCGCTTCCTTAGTCTGCCTAACTGTGATTAGCTACTAATCCTCTTCTTTTTCGGTCTCAAAAGAAGCCAGATTAAGCATGGTTCCACGGCAGTTTTTACTACCGCAAAGGCATAAATAACTCTCTTTTAACTCTTCGCTAAGCTCATCGTCAATAACTAAACCGTAGTCAAAGAATAGCTCCTCGCCCTTTTTTATATCTTTTAAGCTGTAGATATAAACACGATTACCGCTTTTACCCTCACGGGCTTCGCAATTAGGATCACAACTGTGGTTAATCCATTTGGCGGCATTACCTTTGGTCCCACCATCAATGGTCTCGCCACTACTTAAGGAGAAGAAGAAGGTGTGGTATGGATCGTCAGGATTAACTGGCCACATCTCATCGGCTTCCTCAGCGCTGATGCGACGACCGGTATACTCTATAACCAGCGTCTCCGCTGGTATATCTTTAATGGCAAAAACGCCTCGGCCATGAACCGAGGATCGGCGAACCTTAACCCAAGGTTCGCCTGGGATCTTACGCGCTTTTCTATAGCGTTTTTCAGGGATACCCTTGGCTTTTTTCTTTTTCTTAGACATTATTTTTTTACACCAAAACAATGGTCTAAGGTTGGGAAAGTACCCTCACGAACACCATCAGCATAGGCTTTGGCACCCTCACGAATCACCGTAGCGACATCGCTAAACTGTTGAGCAAACTTAGGAATACGACCATGGGTTAAGTTGAAAATATCCTCAGCAACTAAAACCTGACCATCACAGTGGGGTGATGCACCAATACCGATGGTTGGTATCTTAACTGCCTCAGTAATGCGACGAGCTAAGGGCTCAGCTGTACCCTCAATCACAATTCCCCATGCACCGGCCGCCTCTTGTGCAAGCGCATCTTCGTAAATACGCTCAGCCGCCTCATCACTTAAGCCCTGAGCTTTAAAGCCACCCATGGTATTGAAGTATTGAGGCATTAGGCCAACATGGGCTAAAACAGGAATACCGCGATCCACTAAAAAACGAGTTGTTTCAGCTAAATACTGACCCCCCTCGATCTTAACCGAGTCGGCGCCACTGATTTGTAGCATCTTAGCTGCATTTCTAAAAGCAGCTTCAGGTGATTCTTGGAAACTACCGAAAGGCATATCTACCACCACAGCACAACGCTTCGTTGAGTTAACAACGGCCTTGGCGTGATTAGCCAGCATATCAACTGTAATTGATAGGGTATCGGGCATATCGTAGCCCACCATAGCGGTAGAATCACCAATTAAAATGAAGTCCACCACCTCATCTAAAATACGTGCAAAAGGTGCCGTATAAGAGGTTAGGGAAACAATTTTTTGCTCGCCTTTCATGGCTTGCAATTGGGGGATAGTAAGACGCTTAATGTCCGTATGAACGCTCATAACAATCCTTAACTTGAACTTTATTATGCTGCACTGCATGATCCGCAGTCGCAAAGGGAATATGGCTATAAGTTTAAGCATAGCACTCAAGCATTGCAAGTTTCTATGCACAGTAAAGGTTAAAATCAAATAAATATGTTTGAGATTAATAATTTAGTCACATTCCTTTGTACTAAATAATCTAAAAGAGGAATTTTATGAGTTCACAACAGGCCCAAACGGTTCAACAAAGTCTGCAGCAAAAGCTTTGTTTTAATGGTGCCCAAGCCTTACTTGATACATTACTAGAGTTAGGTGTTGATACCATTTTTGGATATCCAGGCGGTGCGGTTTTACCGCTCTATGATGCAATTTATGCGGAACCGCGTATTCGTCATATTTTAGTACGCCACGAGCAAGGCGCTGTACATGCAGCCGAGGGCTACGCCCGCAGCACAGGCAAGCCTGGTGTGGTGTTAGTCACTTCAGGTCCTGGCATGGCCAACACCGTTTCTGGTTTACTAGATGCCATGTGCGACTCAATTCCTGTCTTATGTATTAGCGGCCAGGTAGCGACCAGCGCCATTGGTACCGATGCTTTCCAAGAATGTGATGCCATCGGTATTTCGCGCCCTGTGACTAAGTGGAATGCTCAAATTAAACGCTCCGAAGATGTCATTCCTCTTATTTCTAAGGCCTACCAAATGACCACCGAGGGTCGCCCAGGTCCGGTTTTAATTGATTTTCCTAAAGATATTCAGATTCAGGAAATTAATAAATCCAGAATGACCATTGAAAAACGTGAAGAGAAAAAGTCTGAACCACCTACCCCTGCGATGCTGGCTAATATTAAGCGCGCCGCTGACTTAATTGTTAATGCGCGTCGTCCTGTGTTTTATGGTGGCGGCGGTTTAATTAACTCAGGTCCTAAAGCCTCTGAGCTTTTCACTAATTTAGTGCGCTACACAGGTGCTCCTTGTACTCTCACCCTGATGGGGTTGGGCGCTTTCCCAGCTAATGACGAGCAATTTGTTGGCATGTTAGGTATGCACGGCACGCTTGAGGCTAACCTAGCCATGCACCATGCTGACCTAATTATCTGTATTGGTGCACGTTTTGATGACCGCATTACGGGTCGCTTAACAGACTTCTGTCCGCATGCCCTAAAAATCCATTTAGATATCGATCCTGCCTCTATTGATAAAGTGGTACGTGCCGATGTTTCATTAGTGGGTGATTGTCATACCGTGCTATCACATCTCTTTAATGAGGTTAAAGCTTTACCACTGGAGCGAGCGCGTCTAGATGACTGGTGGCAAACCATTGAAAAATGGCGCAACGAGGATTGCTTAGGCTTCACCCCTTCAGAAACAGAGATCCTACCTCAAGACTTACTTAATCGCGTCAATCAAAAAATTGAGGGCAAAGACGTCATTGTAAGTACTGATGTAGGCCAACACCAAATGTGGGCTGCTCAGTACCTCAAATTTAATTCACCCAACCGTTGGTTAACTTCGGGGGGTGCAGGCACCATGGGTTACGGCATGCCAGCAGCCATTGGCGCTCAAATCGGTAACCCCGATAAACTCGTTATTTGTATTACGGGCGATGCCTCTATTCTTATGAATATTCAAGAAATGGCTACCGCAGTTCAGCATTGCACCCCGATTAAAGTCATTCTCTGTAATAACGAGTACATGGGGATGGTGCGCCAATGGCAAGAGCTGATTCACGAGGGCCGTTACAGTCATAGTTATAACGAGTGTATGCCTGACTTTACAGGTTTAGCTAAATCATTTGGCTGGCAAGCTGCAACTGTGAGTGATCCTAAGGAATTAGATGCAGCCCTAGATGAGTGTTTAAACTCTAAAGGCCCTTATTTCTTGGATGTTCGTGTCCAAAAGCAAGAAAACTGCTTCCCAATGATGCCGGCCGGCTATGGTCACCAACAGGTGATGTTGTCTGAAGACACGTGGTATGTTGAGGACTAACTTTAAGCTTAAAATTTAACTTATGAAGATGGTGTGCTTTACAATGGGCACACCATTTTTTTATGCCTTATCAGGGTTTGGGATCTTATCAGTCTCTGTCTCAATCTGCGTAAGTCGAGCATCTAATCTCTTTTGCATGGCGTCGGCCATGCCCTTTTCACCGCGCGCTTTAAGACTTTGAATAATGCCCTCAACATCGGCAATAGAATCTCTTTGATTGAGTTTAAACTTGGCATGTACTCGAGTGATGGTTACATCAAAAACAATAACATGCTCTAACTGCTCCATAATGTAGTCTTGTGGCGCATCGGCCATCTTCCATGGTCGCTCAGGATTGACTTGGCGCTCAAGCTGTTTGGTTAAAAACCCCACTGCGGCCATACGTGAATCGTAATCACGATAAAAGCGGATTTTGCCATAAACGTGTACCACCTCGTAATTCCAAGTCGGTACATGCTCATCTTTTTCTTGTTTTTTTGGAAAATCTTTGGCAGAAATATAGGCTTCTTCACCGGTAAAGATACAGAGTACCTCTTGATCACGCTCAACTAATTGTGGCAAGGGATTAGTTTTAGCCAAATGACCAATAAGCCACTTACCCCCTT
>JAAZGT010000218.1 GCA_012511095.1 Alcaligenaceae bacterium | reverse complement strand
TAAAAGCTGAGTGGCAAATAAAAGCGGCGAGCTTAGGTGATTATCGTACAGCAGCAGCCCTTGGCCCTGTAAATATCAACTTGCCACAGGCGCAATGTGCCTTAATTCAGTCAGAGGCCCAAACTGGCAAACGCGTTGGCGTACGTGATGCCTTAGAGCACTTTAGACCAGGCGACTCTTGTTGGGCTATGTTACAGACCCTAAATAATCAGGGGCGTATTGGTTTTGAGCAATTACAACAAAATTTCAGAGATGCGGTTGAATACGATAATAAAAACGCAGCTAGACGCTATGCATCCATGATTTTTTCACCAACTCAGTTAGCTCAATATGATGCCATTATGAGAGACCCTCGTGCTTGGATTGCTAGACAGTCTGGCTCAGCGGCTTCACCCTTAGATGCTGAGTTGCGTGCGGTAGCCTTTAGTCGTTTAGCACGACAAGATCGTGATCAAGGTATTAATATTTTAAGGTCAACCAATCTTTTAACAGAAAAAGATAAACAATGGGCTTATGCACAGTTCGGTTTGGTTTCGGTGCTTAATCTCGAAGATCGCTCAGATGCTTGGTATCAACAATCTAAAAATGTCGCACTAAGTGATTACAATGCGGCTTGGCGTGTACGTGCTGCATTACGTCAACCAAATATTAATTGGCAGCGTGTTAAAGATACCATCGAGATGATGAATAAAGCGCAGCAAAGGGAGTCGGCATGGGTGTATTGGCATTCGCGTGCTTTAGCGGCCTTAGGTCAAACAGCGGCGGCACAAACAGGCTATCGCAGTCTGTTAGACCATTACGACTTCTATGGTCAGTTAGCACGTGAGGCCTTAGGTCAAAAAATTACGTGGCCCGAACAAGCAGCGCCTGTCACCGCCACTGAGCTTGCACAAATTAAACGTAATAGCGGACTACAAAATGCTGTCGCCTTACTTGGGATTGGTGCTCGTGACTACGCGGTAGTTGAGTGGAATTATGCGATTCAGGGTATGAATGACCGTCAGTTAATGGCGGCTGCAGAATGGGCTAATGAAGTAGGTTTTTATGACCGCACCATTAATACGTCACTGTTAACCAAACATAGTGTGAACTTTAAGCAGCGTTATAAGGCGCCTTTTGATGGTCGTGTGACAGCGCAAGCCAGACGTGTAGGCGTTTCACCTGCATGGGTTTATGGTTTGATTCGTCAAGAATCACGTTTTGTACCAGTGGCTCGTTCTGGTGTTGGCGCCTCTGGTTTAATGCAACTGATGCCTGGTACAGCGCGTTTAGTGGCACGTCAGCTTGGTGTACAAAACTACAATCAATCGATGATTAATGATTTTGATACCAACACCTTATTTGGCGTGACCTATCTTAAAGATATTCTAGACAAGCAAGGTGGCTCAGAGGTCTTAGCCACGGCTGGTTACAATGCTGGTCCCAATCGCTCCTTGCGTTGGCGTAATAGTTTGTCGCAACCAGTTGAAGGTGCTATTTTTGCAGAAACGATTCCATTTACAGAAACGCGCTTATATGTAAAGCATGTGCTTTCTAATGCGGTTTGGTACGATATTAAATTCAATAACGGCAGACCTATTTCTTTAACCCAGCGTTTAGGCACTATTCGACCTAATTAATAAACAGTTTAAATGACTAAAAAAACAACAAAAGAATTAGATGAAACGGCGGTGTATGCGGTAGGGGGTGCAGTACGCGACCTTCTGCTTGGCTTACCCGCCGGTGATTATGACTGGGTGGTGGTAGGTACTACACCTGAGCAAATGGTGGAAAATGGCTATATACCTGTGGGCGGTGATTTTCCTGTGTTTTTACATCCTCAAACCAAGGAAGAGTATGCCCTAGCACGTACCGAGCGTAAATCTGGTCGTGGTTATCAGGGCTTTACCTTTTATACCGGTACCGATGTGAGCTTAGAAGAGGATCTATTACGTCGAGACCTTACTGTTAATGCCATGGCCCTTAGTGTCCAAGGTCAGCGCTTCTTGAATAAAAAAACTGCCGAAATAGGGCAAGAGTCTTTGCGTCAATTATTAATGAGTGGTGCTTTAGATGAGACCTTGACCCAAGGTACAAAGCCTTTTATCAGTGATCCCTTTAATGGTCTAGCTGATTTACGACAAAAGCTATTTCGTCATGTTAGTGAAGCTTTTATTGAGGATCCGGTGCGTATCTTGCGTTTAGCGCGTTTTCTGGCTCGCTTTAAAGACTTTAATGTAGCACCGGAAACAGTGAGTTATTGCCAAACCATGGTCAACAATGGGGAGGTTGATCATTTAGTTGCAGAAAGGGTGTGGCAAGAGTTATCCCGCGCCTTGATGCAGCTTAAACCCTCAAGATGCTTTGATTTCCTACAAAAAATCGGCGCCTTAGAGCGTATCCTACCGGGTTTTATTTGGACCACGGAGGCCGCTGAGGCGTTGAGCTTAGCGGTGCGTGATCAATTAAGCTTAGCCTTTAGATATGCTTTAGCCTTTTATCGTGTGGATGATATTAAGGGTTTTAGCCAAACCTTAAGAGCGCCACATGTGTGTCAAGAAGCGGCAGCATTGCTTGCTCAATGGGATAAGGCGATGAATGCCACATCTTTATTTAATCCCCCTAAAACGAGCAGGACCTTAGATGTCATCTTAGCCACCGATGCGCTTAGAAAGCCCGAACGTTTTGTGGGTTTATTAGGTTGTCATGCTGTTTTACTAGAGGTAAGAGGCGAAGAGAGTCATCAGATTGAGCATTATAAGCAGCAGTGGCAGCGATTTTTTGATGCGGTGCAGGCGGTTGATGCGGGTGCTATTGCTAAGTCGTGTGGCAGTAATACTCAACATATCAAAGAAGCGATTTACAATGCCCGTCTTGAGGCTCTAAAAAATACGCCTTAGCTTAGCTGCCTAGCAATCTTAGCGCCAAAGAAAAACACGAATAAACCCACTAAAATAATGACTGCACCTAAGGCGCGCCAAATATCGATTTGCTTAGTTGGCATACCAATTAGGCCAAAGTGATCGATCACTAGGGCTAGCAGGATTTGTGTGACCACGACCACAAATAAGAAGTTGCCTAAGCCGATTTTGAGAGGTAAAAAAGAGCTACAAAACACCATAAAAGCACCCAATAGGCCACCAGTAAATTTCCAAGATGGCTGTTGGGTTAGTGTGGGGACGAGTTGGCTAAAATCTGCACGAAATAAGCAGATGATAAAAAGGGCAATCGTACCGACAGAAAAAGAGATAAATGCAGCTAAGAGGGGTTGCCCCATCAGGTCTTGACCTAGACGGGAGTTAATCGGTGCTTGTATGGCAATTGCCGATGCGGCAACGACGGCTAAAAAATAATATAAAACCATAGCTTTCCCTCTACTTAACCACTAGACGAGCGCCACATGCCCTGTGTTCAAAACTAATTAGAGTTGAGAGCGTCTATCTGCTTGGTTAAATCCAATTGGGTAAAGCTCATCAACATTTTTAGCGAGCATCATCACCTTAAATAGCTCACCCATTTCGGCTTCAGAAAGTAGCTTTTGGACTGGGCCAATTTGTACGG
>JAAZGT010000027.1 GCA_012511095.1 Alcaligenaceae bacterium | reverse complement strand
TATTCCCACTCAATAGTTGCAGGGGGTTTACCAGAAATATCGTAAACCACACGGCTAATACCGCGAACCTCGTTGATAATGCGATCTGAGACATCGGCTAATAAGTCATACGGTAATGGAGCCCATCTAGCGTTCATAAAGTCATTGGTCTGTACTGCACGCAGTGAAACCACATACTCATAAACACGAGCACCATCTTTAACACCCACTGTCTTTACTGGTAAGAACACTGCAAAGGCTTGTGATGTTAAGTCGTACCAACTTTTACCCGTTTCAGGATCAATGGCATTACGTAAGGCGTCGATAAAGATCGCATCGGCACGACGTAAAATATCAGCGTAATCTTGATTGATTGCACCTAAAATACGTACACCTAAACCTGGACCAGGGAATGGATGACGATAAACCATTTTCTCAGGTAGACCTAGGGCTACACCGAGTGCACGAACCTCATCTTTGAATAATTCACGTAGAGGCTCTAAAAGCTTCATACTTAAAGTATCTGGCAAACCACCCACGTTGTGGTGAGATTTAACAGCAACACCGCCTTTTTTGCTAGCAGCTGATTCAATCACATCTGGATAAATCGTACCTTGAGCTAACCATTTGGCATTTTTAAGATTAGCCGCTTCCTCTTGGAAAATCTCCACGAATTCGCGACCAATAATCTTACGCTTTTCTTCTGGATCAGTAACGCCCTCAAGCTCATTCATAAAGCGGTCTACCGCATTTACGTGAATAATATTTAAACCTAAGTGCTCGTGCATTACATCCATGACTTGCTTACCTTCGAATAAGCGTAACATGCCATGATCCACAAACACACAAGTTAATTGAGAGCCAATCGCACGATGAATCAGTACGGCAGCAACTGAGGAGTCTACACCACCTGATAAGGCCAACAAGACCTCCTCGTCACCAACCTCTTCGCGAATACGCTCGATCATTTCTTCAGCATAAGCTGCCATGGTCCAATCACCATCACAGTCACAAATATCTAAAACAAAACGGCGTAATAAACTCTCGCCTTGTTTTGTATTGCTTGCTTCAGGGTGGAATTGAATACCATAGAATAGGCGAACCTCATCAGACATGGCCGCAATCGGGCAAGTCTTAGAGGAACCAATCACCATAAAGCCTGCAGGCAATTCAGAGACCTGAGCAGCTTGGCACATCCAAACGTCTAATTGATTTAGACCCTCGGCTGTACGGCCATCAGTCAGCGTTGCAAATAAAGGGCTATTACCTTTTACTGCCACATGAGCCTGAACAAAATCAAAGTCATCAGAGGCAGTCACCTCACCACCGAGGTGCTTTGCCATCATATGCATCCCATAACCAATACCTAATACCGGCACATCGGCTAAAAACACAAATGGCGACAGCTTCATGGATGGTGTTTCAACACAACTATCCGCGTCACCGCCAGAAAGAATGATTCCCTTTACACCCTTGTTATTGATTTGATCGCGCAAAAAAGCCTCGTCCACATCAGCTGGGAAGACCTCACTAAAAACGCCAGCGTCACGAACGCGACGCGCAATCATTTGGGTAATTGGCGAACCAAAATCTAGAATTAGGATCTTTTGATGCATAATGATTTTTTACTTTAAAGGAACAACATTAATCAGCACGGTAGTTAGGTGCTTCTTTAACAATTTGTACATCGTGAACATGCGACTCACGTACACCCGCTGCAGTAATTTCTACAAACTGAGACTTAGTACGCATGTCTTGAATTGATGCACAACCGCAGTAACCCATCGAAGCGCGTAGACCACCAATTAATTGGTAGATAATCGCTAACACGCTACCTTTATAAGGTACACGGCCCTCAATACCCTCAGGTACTAACTTATCTAAGTTATGTGTAGGGTCTTGGAAATAACGGTCTGCTGAACCTTTTTCCATCGCACCTAAGCTACCCATACCACGGTATGATTTATAGCTACGGCCTTGGAATAAGATTACCTCACCTGGTGCCTCTTCGGTACCAGCGAACATACCACCCAACATACAAGTAGATGCACCTGCAGCAATGGCTTTGGCCACATCACCTGAGTAACGAATACCACCATCAGCAATTAAAGGTACACCAGTACCTTCGAGCGCTTTGGCAACATTAGAAATGGCAGTAACTTGAGGTACGCCAACACCCGCAACAACGCGCGTTGTACAAATAGAACCTGGACCAATACCTACTTTAACACCATCAGCACCGGCTTCAACCAAAGCTTTAGCGGCTTCACCAGTAGCAATGTTACCACCGATAACCTCTAGCTCTGGGTAGTTGGCTTTAGCCCAACGAACACGATCAAGAACACCTTGAGAATGGCCGTGTGCGGTATCAATAATGATCACGTCAACACCAGCGGCAACGAGCTTAGCAATACGCTCCTCGGTACCTTCACCTACCCCTACAGCTGCACCAACGCGCAACTGACCACGCTCATCTTTACAAGCGTAAGGGTTTTCTGTGCTCTTATAAATATCTTTAACAGTCGCTAGACCACGCAATTCAAAAGCCTCGTTAACGATAAGCACACGCTCTAGACGGTGCTGATGCATTAAACTTTGAGCTTCTTCGAGGCTACCGCCCTCAAGCATAGTAACTAAACGATCTTTAGGGGTCATCACCTCGCTAATCTTAGCGTCTAAACGACTTTCAAAGCGAGTGTCGCGGTTAGTCACAATACCGACTAACTGCTTTCCCTCAACCACTGGTAAACCGGAAATGCCATGCTCTTTTTGTAAAGCAATTGCATCGCTAACGGTCATATCAGGTGTTAGGGTATAAGGATTAACAACAATACCAAACTCGTGGCGCTTGACTCGGGCCACCTCAATAGCTTGCTCATCGGCTGTCATGTTTTTATGAATAATACCGATACCGCCCTCTTGAGCCATAGCAATGGCAAGACTTGCTTCGGTTACGGTATCCATAGCCGCAGAAACTAAAGGAATATTTAAGCTAATATTTCGAGTGAGTTGAGTTTTTAAAGACGTGTCACGGGGTAACACATTTGAATACGCTGGAACCAATAATACATCATCAAAGGTCAACGCTTTTTGAAGTAAACGCATGAATCTCTCCTGGCGCAAAAGAGGATTATACTACTTTTTTACCTATTAATTTTAATAAAAAGCCAGATGCTGGTAAATTATTACCAACATCTGGCTTATCTTGTGTATCACTTTAAAAAGCGATACGGTTTATAGCCTAATTATAGGCTTTTTTTAATCAATAAACACGCGAGCGTTCATAAACATACGCATCCAAGGTGTTTGATCGCCACCACTATCCTTTTCACCCCAAGATTGTGGAGCCCAAGACATCATGGCATTACGCACGACACGCTCTGGGTGAGGCATCATAATTGTAAAGCGACCATCATCAGTGGTTACTGCAGCAATACCATTGATACTACCATTAGGGTTGCACGGGTACGCTTCTGTAATCACACCGCTATTATTCACATAACGTAAGGCTGAAACTACGCTATCGGCATCACCTTGGGTTGAGAAGTTAGCAAAACCCTCGCCATGGGAAATAACGATAGGTGCTTGCATACCCGCCATACCCTTGAAGAAGATGGAGTTGGAATCACTCACCTCAGTCATGACTAAACGTGCTTCATGACGTGCAGATTGGTTACGAGTAAAGCGAGGCCAGTCTTGAGCACCTGGGATAATATCGCTTAGGCTAGCCATCATTTGACAGCCATTACATACACCTAAGGCAAAAACATCATCACGCGCAAAGAAATCAATAAACTGGTCAAACAATTTCGGATTATAGCGAATGGTTTTCGACCAACCCTCACCTGCACCTAATACATCACCGTAACTAAAACCACCAGCAGCAACTAAACCTTGTAGCTCAGATAGTTTAATGCGGTCCTCTAAAAGGTCGGTACTGTGTACATCGTACACAGTAAAGCCCGCTTTATGGAAAGCCCAAGCCATTTCCACCTGGCTATTAGAACCTTGCTCACGAATAATACCAATCGCAGGACGCGCTTGGTTGAAGTAAGGCATAGCAATATTTTCTTGTGGGTCAAAATCCACTTTGGCATTTAAACCAACATCGTTAACATCTTTCCAACGCTCAAACTCAGCCTGGGCAGTTGCTGGATTTTCTCGTAGCTTAGCGATTTCGTAACCTACCTCGCTCCAAGCCATACCTAGCTCTGCGCGTGGATATTCAAGAATAGCTGTGCCATCGCGGAACACCTCAACAGTGTCTTTATCATTAAGCGTACCAATGGCATGGCTACATAAGGATAAACCTACTTCACGTAGTACTTGAAGCACCTTGTCTCGGTCCTCAGTGCGAACCTGAATCACAGCACCTAATTCCTCATTGAATAAGGCCTTAACTGTGCTCTCGTCGCGTTGTACCTGAACCTGTTCAGGACGGATTTTGTAATCGCCCCAGTCTTGAACCGCACCATCAAAGGTCAGCATATCAACGTTGATTGATACACCCGTGCGACCAGCAAATGCCATTTCAGCGACCGTAGCAAATAGACCACCATCTGAACGATCATGGTAGGCCAAAATCGAGCCTTCATCTGCTAGGCTACGAATCACCGCAAAGAAGGTACGTAGCTTCTCTGCATCCTCAATATCAGGCACCTCGTTACCGAATTGACCAATTGTATGAGTTAATACAGAACCACCTAAACGCTGTTTACCCTCACCTAAGTCAATTAGGATTAAGGTAGTTGGGCCTTGATCAGTGACTAACTGTGGCGTTAAGGTCTTGCGTGTATCCTCAACTTGTGCAAAAGCAGTCACAATTAAGGATACTGGTGCAACAACCTCTTTTTCAATTTCTTCGGTAGAACCCTCTGGCGTTTCGCTCCATGCAGTACGCATCGACATTGAGTCTTTACCCACTGGAATCGCAATATCTAATTCCTGACAGAACTCACTCGCTGCTTGAACCGCTTCATAAAGCGCAGCATCTTGACCTGGTGTACCGCAAGCAGCCATCCAGTTAGCCGATAATTTAAGACTATCAAGACGTTTAATATCAGCCGCTGCAATATTGGTGATCGATTCAGCAATGGCCATACGGCTAGCTGCTGCACTGTCCACAATAGCAAGCGGTGAACGCTCACCCATAGACATCGCCTCGCCGTGAAAGTTTTCGTAA
This sequence comes from Alcaligenaceae bacterium, assembly GCA_012511095.1. GTDB lineage: Bacteria > Pseudomonadota > Gammaproteobacteria > Burkholderiales > Burkholderiaceae_B > Oligella. The sequence goes on along the minus strand of JAAZGT010000027.1, from coordinate 6,271 downwards.
TCAGCTAGGGTCACCGCGCAATCAGCAACAGGAATTTGCCATGGACCGACTAATTGGTCTCTAGCTGTTAAGCCACCAACGTTACGGTCACCAATGGTAATGATAAATGATTTGCTAGCGACGGTCGGGTGGCGCATCACGTCTAAACCGATTTCACGAAGATCTAGGCCAACCACATCAACTGGCTCCACCTCAACTGCTTCGCTTTGAACGTCACGTAGCATTTTTGGTGGTTTACCTAAAATCACATCAATCGGTACATCAACCGGACGAATGCTAGTAGCAGGTTGCTGGCTTGTACTACCCTCTTCGCCTGGTAGACCTTCGCCCTCAACCACACGTAACACTCGCTCTTCGGTAGCAATACCAATCACAGAATAAGGGCAACGCTCACGACGAGTGATTTCGTCAAATAATTCGAGACTTTCTGGAGCAATAGCTAGTACATAACGCTCTTGAGACTCATTACTCCAGATCTCAGCTGCAGACATACCGCTTTCCTCTAAGTGAACACGGTCTAAATCAAAGGTCGCACCACGATTTGCGTCATTAACTAATTCTGGGAAAGCATTAGATAAACCACCAGCACCAACGTCATGGATGGCTACGATTGGGTTGTTTTCGAGCATTTGCCAGCAAGCATTAATCACCTCTTGGGCACGACGCTCAATCTCTGGATTACCGCGCTGCACGGAATCAAAGTCTAAAGCCTCAGTATTGGTACCAGCAGCCATACTTGAAGCAGCACCGCCACCCATCCCAATACGCATACCTGGGCCACCTAATTGAATTAATAAGGCACCGTCAGGAATTGGATCTTTAAAGCAAAGCTCGGAGTCAATGCTACCTAAACCACCCGCAATCATGATGGGCTTTTGATAACCCCAGCGACGACCACCAACAGTCTGCTCATAGGTACGGAAATAACCTAAAATGTTTGGACGCCCAAACTCGTTATTAAAGGCAGCGCCACCTAATGGCCCCTCAAGCATAATATCGAGAGCTGAGGCGATACGACTAGGTTTACCGTGAGAGTCATTTTCCCACTTTTCTTTTAATGTTTTAAGCTGCAAATTAGCTACGGTATAACCCGTTAAACCTGCCTTAGGATTCGCACCACGACCGGTGGCACCCTCGTCTCGAATTTCACCACCGGCACCAGTAGCGGCACCAGGGAAAGGTGAAATTGCAGTCGGGTGGTTATGTGTTTCAACCTTCATTAAGGTGTGTGTCAAACGCTTTTTTGGCTGAAAAATAAACTGACCATCAGCACGTTTTGGTGCGAAGAAACGAGTCGACTCAGCACCCTCCATAATGGCGGCATTATCCGCATAAGCAACAACAGTACCGTTTGGGTTATTTTTATGCGTATCGCGAATCATGCCAAATAGGGTTTTGTCTTTGGCTTCGCCATCGATAGTCCAAGTGGCGTTGAAAATCTTGTGACGACAGTGCTCACTATTAGCCTGCGCGAACATCATTAACTCAACGTCAGTCGGGTCACGATTTAATTTAATAAAGGCATCGTATAAGTACTCGATCTCGTCTTCGGATAAGGCTAAGCCCCAGTCTACGTTAACCTTTTCTAGTGCCGCAGCGCCCTCTTGTAGCACAGCAACCGTGCGTAACGGCTTAGGCTCTAATTCCACAAAAAGCTCAGCTGGGTCAAAATCATCACCCACCACCACAGTTTCAGTCATGCGGTCGTGAATTAGCTTAATAAATTGCTGCAGCTTTTCTGGTTTCATTTCGCTACCAGACCAGAACTTTTTAGATGGCGTGATGGCCATATACACGCCACGCTCAATGCGAACGATACCCTCTAAACCGCAGTTACGAGCGATATCAGTGGCTTTAGATGCCCAAGGGGAGATAGTGCCCAAGCGCGGAATAATACGCAACTCGACGTCACTTTTTGCAACCTGCGTTTCTGCTACTTGAGTATCAAGCGTAAGAAGCTCAGCTACCGCCTCTTGCTGCTCAACAGACAATGGCTCTTCGCTGTACACGTAGTACTCAAAACGCGTAAAAATTTTATCAATTGCTAAGTCTAAGGCTTTTACCTGCTCCTTAAGGCGAGCTTTGGTCGATTCTGGCAGTGCTACTGCACCTGGGACAATCAAATATGATGACACGTGATTTACCTAATACAAGGATATTAAAAGGGAGATTAAAACTAACTTCTATCTACGATAAAAAGTTAAAGAAGTTATTTTAAATAATAATTAGCTGTATTTTAGCCTTTTTTCTTCTTTTGCTGTATGTTTCTCTTTTTACATTCTATTTTGTAAAAAAATGTTATACGATCATTAATTAAAAATGACGCTCTCGTATACTAGGCGCCAAGGCTTGAAATTAACTCTTAAGTATCAATCACTTATAGCCTTTGGTTACAATCTCTAAACGCTCTTAAGATTGCTTGCTAAGTTATTAATAAATAAAGACATTTAGTAAGTCTATATGTATAATAAACTAAGCCATTACAACAACACACTTTAATAAATAATATGTTGATTATGAAAAAACCCTCTATCTTCAAGCGTCTAAGCGCAATTGTACTTGCGCTCGGTTGCGGTATGGCAAGCACAGCCACGATCGCACAAAATACTACTGGTGTAAATTCTGCACCTATTATAGGTCAGGTAGACAACGGTGGTGCTATTCTTAACTCTGAAATTGCCTTAGTGGTTGGTCTTAACGACAACCAAGTGCTTTACTCAAAAAACGCTGATGTGATTCGTCCTATTGCCTCGATCAGTAAGCTGCTATCAGCCTTAGTGATCACACGCTCAGGCCTATCTATGGATGATCAAATCACGATTACCGCAGACGACATCGACCGTGTTAAAAACTCTAGCTCTCGCTTAAGCGTAGGTACTACACTGAGCCGTCGCGAAATGCTTTTATTATCGCTCATGTCATCTGAAAACCGCGCTGCCCATGCTCTAGGTCGCACTTACCCAGGCGGTATGACAGCTTTTGTTAGAGAGATGAACTCGCTTGCGCGCCAATTAGGTATGACTCGTAGCCGTTTTGTTGAGCCTACTGGCTTATCACCAATGAACGTTTCTACACCTAATGATCTAGTGCGTTTACTTCGCGCTGTAAACAATGACAGCACGATTAAGCGTTTTTCTACGAGTGATGACTATAGCGTAGTAACAAGTAATGGTCGCACTCAAAAGTATCGCAATACAAACCGTTTAATTCGTAACAACGACTGGAAAATCCAGATCTCTAAAACAGGTTATATTCGTGAATCAGGCCAGAGCTTAGTGATGATCACTGAGTTCGAAAGACGTCCAGTAGCGGTTGTACTGTTAAATGCTGATGGTCGCTTAACCCGTTTCGCTGATGCTGTTCGCGTACGTCATGTAGTACAAAACGACTACCCTAGCCTGTTCTAATTTTTCGTACGTACTTTTATAAAGCAAACACAACAAAGGCCCTGCATATTATGCAGGGCCTTTTGCTTGTTATCTATAAAAGATAATTAAAACCAATTAATGTGACATATGATTAATTAAGGCTTAATAGCGATCTTTAATACACCGTCTTCTTGGTTCATGAACATCTCATAAGCAGCAACAATGTCATCTAATGGACGGGTATGAGTAACTAACGGCTCTAAGTCAACCGCACCAGACTCAATCACATTGAGTAGACGACGCATGCGCTCTTTACCGCCAGGACATAAAGCAGTCTTAATGGTGTGGTCACCCAAGCCTGCAGCAAAAGCGTCAATTGGGATAACCACGTCTTCAGAATAAACACCTAAGCTAGATAAAGTGCCACCTGGCTTTAACACACGTAATGATTGCTCCCAAGTAGACTGTAAACCTAGACACTCAATACTAGAGTCCACGCCACGACCCTTAGTAAGCTTCATGATCTCATCAACTACATCAACCTCACGGAAGTTTAATGTAACGTGAGCACCCATTTTCTTAGCTACTTCTAGACGCTCATTATTGCCGTCAACTGCAATAATTAAGCTAGCACCGCGTAAACGAGCACCAGCGGTTGCACATAGACCGATAGGACCTTGAGCAAAAATAGCAACGTAGTCACCGATTTTAATGTTAGCGTTTTCCGCACCAACAAAACCAGTAGACATGATGTCAGGACACATTAGAACTTGCTCGTCAGTTAAGCTATCAGGAACTGGAGCTAAGTTAGCTTGCGCGTCTGGGACTAATACGTACTCAGCTTGAGTGCCATCAATCCAGTTACCGAAGCGCCAACCTGCTGTCGCTTTATAGCCGTGGCAAGAGCAAGTACCGTCTTCCTGAATCCAAGCACCATCTTGTGATGGGAAACCATCTTGCGAAGGATAAGAAGTAAAGGTAGGACAAATAGCACCAGCAATTACGCGCTGACCTTCTTCGTAACCACGAACGTTACTACCTAATTTTTCAATAATACCCACTGGCTCGTGACCAACTGTTAAGCCCTTTTTCACAGGGTATTCGCCCTTAAGAATATGAACGTCGGTACCACAAATAGTTGTTGTAGTAATGCGGATTAAGGCATCGTTTGGGCCAACATCAGGAATTGGTTTATCAACCAACTCAATACGACCTGGTTCAATAAATACAGCTGCTTTCATCATAGCCATAAGGTGTACTCCTTATTAGTAAATTTGAAATAAGATACTTTAATTGCAAAGTATCAAATAAGCTTAAAAAGTTATGACATAACAATAATTTAAATATCAAACTATATACGCTCTATTTCCATGGTACCTGAGCACTAGACGTTAGGTCAATCACTCCTAGAGCTTAACACTGTGATATGTCAAAGAGATGACTAATAATTGCCATTCGCACCATTTATACTGTATATTTATACAGTGAAATTAATCGAATGAAATTTATCTCCAGAAAGTGACTCATCATGAAGCTTAGTTTACTAGGTAAAAGCCTAACCCCCGAGATACTGGCCTCTGTCGACACGCGCATACCCCTATTTATGGAGCCTGTCGCAGCTGGATTTCCCTCGCCTGCTCAAGATTATATTGAGCGAAGTCTAGACCTTAATGAGCTCTGTATCAAGCATCCTGAAGCTACTTATTTTGTGCGCTGCGAGGGCGATTCAATGATCGACTCTGGTATACATCATGGTGATATTTTAATCGTCGACCGCGCCTTAAGTGCCAACCATGGTGATATTATCATTGCCTCTGTTTATGGCGAACTCACGGTTAAGGAGCTACGCTTACGACCACAGCTGAGTTTACTGCCACATAACCGACACTACAGCCCCATTGTGATTAAAGATGCCGAGGCATTAGAGATTTTTGGTGTAGTTACCTATGTCCTACATGCGTTGCACCATAGCTAAGCATCTTGCGCCTATACCCACAGAGAGCGTACTCGCTTTAATCGACTGTAATAGTTTTTATGCTAGTTGTGAAAAGCTGTTTCGACCTGACTTGCGCCACCGTCCTGTGGTCGTTTTATCTAATAACGATGGCTGTGTTGTAGCTCGCTCCCGAGAGGCTAAGGAGCTCGGTATACCCATGGGTAGCCCTTTTTTTAAACTAAGAAATTTTATTAAACAACACCGAGTCAGCTTTTTCTCTTCTAATTACACGCTCTATGCAGATATTAGTCGACGCGTAATGTCCGTATTGGCACAAATGGCTCCTGAGATTGAGGTGTATTCTATTGATGAGGCTTTTTTAGATCTTAGTAATTTATCTGAGTTACGCGATATTGATGACTTTAACCACTATGGTCACCTGATCCGTGAGCGTGTCCATCAATGGGTGGGGGTTCCAATTGGTGTCGGTATTGCACCTACTAAAACCCTAGCCAAACTGGCCAATCATGCTGCTAAAAAGTACCCCGCTAGCCGTGGCGTGGTTGTACTACTCGAGGAGCATCGACGGGAAAAGCTGTTAAAACTCACTCCGATTGAGGATATTTGGGGTATTGGTAGGCGTTTATCTGAGCGCTTAAATCAACACGGCATTAAAAGTGCATGGGAGTTATCACGCCTAGATCCCGACCAAGCTCGACAGCAATTTTCTGTCGTGTTAGAGCGCACCGTACGAGAGCTCAACGGTGAGCCTTGTTTGCAACTTGAGGATATACAAGCCAAAAAGCAGATTATCAGCAGTCGCACCTTTGGTCGTAACATCACTACGCTTTATGAAATGGAGCAAGCAGTTAGTGAGTACCTTGCTTTGGCTATGTCTAAGCTTCGACAAGATGGGCAACAAGCCAAGCACCTCAGCGTTTTTATACATACCAATCGCTTTAGCCAT
>JAAZGT010000026.1 GCA_012511095.1 Alcaligenaceae bacterium | reverse complement strand
TCACTTGGGCCTTGGCCACAAATACCAACATATTTACCAGCTTTAGTACATGCCTGAATAGCACGTGACAACATGAACTGAACAGCCTCATCGCGCTCATCGAAGTCATCCATTAGGATTTCCATACCTGAGTCACGGTCTAGACCAAGAGTTAGCTGGGTCATATCGTTAGAACCAATAGAGAAACCGTCGAAGTGCTCTAGGAACTGCTCAGCTAAGATCGCGTTAGATGGAACTTCACACATCATAATTAGACGTAGGCCATTTTCACCGCGTTTTAGACCGTGTTTAGCTAATAAGTCAACAACACGCTCAGCTTGGCTGATGGTGCGTACGAATGGGATCATTAACTCAACATTATCAAGACCCATTTCATCGCGAACCTTTTTAAGCGCTTCACACTCCATGCGGAAACACTCTTCGAAATCCTCTGAGAGGTAACGTGATGCACCACGGAAACCTAACATTGGGTTTTCTTCCTCAGGCTCGTAACGAGAACCACCTACTAGTTTGCGGTACTCGTTAGATTTGAAGTCAGACATACGAACAATAACTGTCTTAGGGTAGAAAGCAGCTGCAATAGTAGCTACACCTTCGGCTAATTTCTCAACGAAGAAAGCACGTGGGCTAGCATAGCCACGAGCAGCAGATTCAACTGCCTGCTTTAATTCAGCATCAACGTTAGGGTAATCTAATACAGCTTTAGGGTGAACATTAATGTTGTTATTAATGATGAACTCTAGACGCGCTAAACCAACACCCTGGTTAGGAATATGAGAGAAGTCAAAGGCTAACTGTGGGTTACCAACGTTCATCATGATCTTGAGTGGGATCTCAGGCATTTCACCGCGCTTGATTTCCTCGATCTCAGTTTCTAAGATACCGTCGTAAATGCGGCCTTCGTCACCTTCGGCACAAGAAACTGTAACCTCTTGACCGTTTTTAAGAACCTCTGTTGCTTCACCACAACCAACAACGGCTGGAATACCTAATTCACGAGCAATAATTGCAGCGTGACAAGTACGACCACCACGGTTAGTGACAATAGCTGAAGCGATCTTCATAACTGGTTCCCAGTTAGGGTCAGTCATATCCGTAACTAATACGTCACCCGCTTGAACCTGATCCATTTCAGAAATATCGCTAACAACACGTACCTTACCAGCACCAATCTTTTGACCGATGGCACGACCAGTAATAAGTACATCACCAGTTGTTTTAAGCTTGAAGCGCTGTTGTACGTCTTGCTTAGACTGTTGAGATTTAACAGTCTCAGGACGAGCTTGAAGGATGTAGATCTTACCGTCTACACCATCGCGACCCCACTCAATGTCCATAGGACGCTGATAGTGGTTTTCAATAATTACCGCGTATTTAGCTAACTCGATAATTTCTTCGTCGCTTAAAGAGAAACGGTTACGCTCAGATGTAGGAACATCAACTACACGTACCGCGTTTTCGCCAGGCGCTCGGTTTTCGGCAAACTCCATTTTGATGAGTTTAGAACCAATACGACGGCTAATAATTGGGTATTTACCTTGAGCTAAGGTCTCTTTGTAAACGTAGAATTCGTCTGGGTTAACTGAACCTTGTACTACCGTCTCACCTAAACCATAAGAAGAAGTGATGAACACAACATCTTCGAAACCAGACTCAGTATCTAGAGTGAACATAACACCAGCACTACCGCTGTCTGAGCGAACCATGCGCTGAATACCTGCAGACAAGGCTACATCAGCGTGAGCGAAGCCCTTGTGAACACGGTATGAAATAGCGCGGTCGTTGTATAGAGAAGCGAAAACGTGGTGGATCTTATCCAACACGTCATCAATACCAGCTACGTTTAAGAAAGTCTCTTGTTGACCTGCAAATGAAGCATCAGGTAAGTCTTCAGCTGTAGCTGATGAGCGAACTGCAAAAGTACCCTTGCCATCAGCGTCCAACTCAGCAAAAGCATCACGGATTTGCTGCTCTAATTCGGGGTGGAAAGGTGTATCAATAATCCATTGACGGATTTCTTGACCAGCCTCGGCTAATTCGCGAACATCGTCAGTATCTAAACGGTCTAGACGATCATTAATGCGCTTATCTAGATCAGATTGTTTTAGATAATCGCGGAAAGCCTGAGCTGTAGTTGCAAAACCACCTGGAACACGCACGCCTGCTTGTGACAGCTGACTGATCATCTCACCAAGTGATGCGTTTTTACCACCTACTACGTCGACATCAGTCATGCGACATTGTTCAAATGGAAGAACATAAGACATAAAAAATACCTCTAAGATAAAAAAAGCATATTTGTTCAAAAAAACACGTTTTGCTGAACAAATAGGCCTTTTGATGTAACAATACTATATGAAGTGATTTTTAAGCATATCTATTTAATAGAACCCTATTTAAAAGCTTCACACCTGCTGTTTCAATAATTACAATGTAAAAATCACAACGTAACAATTTACATGTAAAAAATAAACTAAGCTACTATTGTAGCCCATTCTTGATAGTAAGGGATAAGGTTTTGTCTATGGAATTACAAAAGCGTACTGTATTCATTATTTCTGACGGTACAGGCATAACGGCTGAGACCTTTGGTCATTCAGTTTTGTCGCAGTTTACTCATAAATTTTCATTTGATCAAGAGCGAGAGCCTTTTGTTAACTCTGTTGAGCGTGCCAAAGAGGTAGCAAAAAAGATTGATGCAGTAGCCGACGCTGATAAACTCTTCCCTATCGTCTTTAGCACGATCGTTGACGAGGAAATTAATTCACACTTACGTAATAG
>JAAZGT010000217.1 GCA_012511095.1 Alcaligenaceae bacterium | reverse complement strand
TTTAACCAGCACCGCAGTTGCGATGATTTCAAAGGTTATGGCAATAGCTAAAAAAATATACGCAACTATAGTAGGTTGCATGAAGAGGCTCCTTGATATGATATTCCGTTTTGAAATTGAGAGTCAGACAATTGTTTATAGGCAAATCATCTTAGCTTAGAAACAATTGATTTAAAAATAATTGTTATGCTGAATTGTTAAGAATTTATTCAAAAATAGTTTTGATTAACTAGTTTAAAATTCAGATTTTAATTAAGTACTAACTATATAAAACCTAATCAAAAATACATCGTTTAATTGATCTGTTCATTGCCTAATTTAGGTTGTCTAAATTTTATAACTCGTAAATGTTCCACGTGAAAATTTATTGCTTAATAATAATGAAATAGTTTTATATCATCGATAAGCAAATTAATTTTTATTTAAATCGAGATGTGTAAAACTCGCGCTGAAATGATTATCGAAACCTTAAGTGATGAACACGATAAAAAATATACTGCACTTGTGTTGGTACTGAATTTTAAAAACATAATCCAAGCTCAAATTCAAAAAAACAGAAAACTTTAAAGTCACTGATAAATAACTCAATCATTCAGCTTATTGTTGAAATTGAAGTTAATCCAATTCGATCAGAAAAAATCTCGGTGTTAGTAACAACAAAAAAGTCCTACTCTTGTTTATATTTATGAGATCAAAAATCAGGTGTATTAATAAGCAAAAATAGATGTTGATGAAAATAATAAAGATAAAATAAATATCTCTGTTTTTAAAAGTTTTAGGGAATGAACTATAACCTAAAGTAATTCTTTGGTTAAAAAAGATATTGATTACATCCCAACATAATTTATTCAAAATTATTAATAAAAAAACCAATCAAAGACTATATAAAAATTTCAACTGGTATCCGTTTGAAATTATGAAATTTTGAAAAAAATTTACTATAACTTTATGTTCGCGTATAGTTTTAAAACAATGTTTTTGATCCATCTTGGCAAACTTTGGATATTTGTTCGCAACATATTTAAAAATAATGCCGCAACAAAAACAAAAAACGCACTCTATTGTTGTACTACTAATCAACCAAAAACGTGAACGCCAAGCTGTCGACTGACAGTCAGTTATTAGATTAACTATAAAAAAACTTTGCCGTTATATTGATCATTTAGTATCTATAAACTACATTGCTTCATTTATTTAAAAACGATTAAAACAAAATTAATTTATCTAAATTTAGAAATGTTCCACGTGAAACAAAAAATGGTGTATTACAGAACTCCGTAATACACCATCCATATTTTTAAAACTATATGTTTTGATTATTTACCAATACAGAAAGAAGAAAAAATCTCACCTAATAAATCATCACTAGTAAACTCACCGGTAATTGAGTTCAAAGCTTCATGTGATAAACGTAACTCCTCAGCAAACAAATCTAATACACGATCATCTTGTTGCGCAAAGTCATAAGCTTGATTTAAATGTTCCATAGAGTTTTTAAGAGCAATTAAGTGTCGCTCACGAGCTAACCAAGGTGTTTCTTGTTGCACTTGTAATCCAGCAATTGATAGTAATAACTCCGTTAATTGCTGTAAATGAATCTGTTCTTTAGCTGATAAAAAAACAATATTATCGCCTTGATTATTATCTTTTAATGCTGCTAATGCTTCATCATCTAAGAGATCAATCTTATTAAATACCGTAATAATCGGAGTTTTTTCTGGCATTTTAGTAAGAATATCTTTATTAGCATCTAAGTCTGGCTCAGAGGCGTCTTGTAGATGCAAGATTACATCTGCTTTGGCGATTTCTGCCCAGCTACGCTCAATACCGATACTCTCAACCGTATCATCAGTTTCACGTAGACCAGCCGTATCTACAATATGTAAAGGCACACCATTAAGGTGAATCTGCTGTACGACTCTGTCACGCGTTGTACCCGCAATAGGCGTCACAATCGCCACTTCATCGCCTGCAAGCGCATTTAATAGACTAGACTTACCAACGTTAGGCTGGCCAGCTAAAACCACATGCAGACCCTCACGGAGAATCATACCCTGCTCGGATACTTGTAAGATATGACGTAATTTCTCTTGAAGCGCTTCTAACTGTGGAACCGCATCGTACTTTTCTAAGAACTCAATTTCCTCTTCTGGAAAATCAAGCGTAGCCTCAACCAACATGCGCAAATAAATAATGCTATCGGCTAAATCATTAACCAAGCGCGAGAACTCACCACTTAATGAAGCCATCGCACTACGCGCAGCAGATTCTGAACTCGCATCAATTAAATCTGCTACCGCTTCAGCTTGTGCCAAGTCTAAACGACCATTTAAAAAAGCACGTTGCGTAAATTCACCTGGTTCTGCAGGTCGTAACTGTTGATTAGCAACAGATATTTCCATGCAACGTTTAATAATACGTTTTAGTACTGCTGGACCACCATGCCCTTGCAGCTCCAAAACATCCTCACCAGTATATGAATTAGGTCCTTTAAAATATAAAGCGATCCCCTCATCAATAGCTTCCCCATTTGCATCATTAAAAGGTAAATAATGTGCATGACGCGGTGTGAGTTCACGTCCGAAGAACTCTTTGACATAAGAAGACAAATCTTTAGCCGATACCCTAACCACACCAATGCCACCACGACCTGGCGCAGTAGCAATGGCAGCAATAGGATCATCTTGAAACTGTAAAACTGACATGTTTAAATCGATTAATTATTCAATATAAGAGGCAATTTCTTTAGCTAAAGCAACTAATTCCTCTGGATTACCTTGGGTACGGCCGTGAGCAGCTCTCGATTGACCTTCATAGACTGGAATCATGTGGACATGCAAATGAAACACGGTTTGACCAGCAGGCGCATGATTGAACTGTGACACAATTAAACCATCTGCATTAGTGGCTTTCATTAATGCAGGCGCGATTTTTTTACAAGTTCTGGCGCAGGCTGAAATAGCTTCATCACTAATATCGAGAATGTTTTTAGCACCCTCTTTGGGTAATACTAATAAATGACCTTTTGATTCAGGCATGATGTCCATCATCACAAAAGTATCGTCATTTTCATACACCTTATATGAAGGTGCCTCACCTCTAAGGATTTTTGCAAAAATATTATCGTCTTGATAAGGCATTTCAACTCCTTTAAATATGAATTTATACAAAACAGCATGTGGATAAGCTCTATGATAGCCTAATGCTGGAAAACCGTGATCCATCTAAGCTAAAAGTGCTGATAGTATAGAGGATTCTAAATATCCACTTTAAACTAACCTGTTATCCAGACTATTACCCACAATTATCTACGCTATAAACTATTGATTTTTAAATGATTAAATAAGGTTATCCTACTTATCCACAAGCTATAATAAACATTTAGATTTAATTAACAACTTCTAGCTTAGAACTAATATATTTTATTACCATCATTAGAATCATAGCGAAATTAAACGGTACTTAGTCTTATGACTACCAACGAGCATCAGTAGGTTTACAGAGCCCCTCTGAGCCTCTGCAGGCACGATTGTGTAGGTGATTTACCCAGAGATTTCAATTACGCACAAATTATTCGTTTATGACATTTGTTTTAGATTGAGTTATTAACTCTTAGCTTCATTTCAACGACAATTGTAGGCAACCGCTAAGTACATGTATCTATTTTAGATTGTGTGTTAGGCAATATTTAATGGGTGTTGAAATTGAACGACACCGCCAGTTTTCTTTATATTATTTGTTTTTATTCTTAATATTGCCTGTGGATAACCTCTATGTAATCGAATTGTGGATAACTCGTTATGAGATTTGGGTTAACAGTGGCATTATCCACAAGTGTATAAAGACTCCACTTTAGCTACCGATCTTAACTGCAACTTTATCCCTCAAAATTTGTGCTATAACTAGTTGATTAATAATGACAAATATCAGTTATTCCAGTTATCCACAGAGCATAACAATAATACAAGGTATTTATATCTATTAATATATTTACCACTAGCTAAATTTTTGATTAAGGCTCAAAATCATCTTTTAATTTCAAGTTTTGTATTTTGTATAAAGAAAAACCGTTAATTTATTCGTTTTATGCTGATTTAAACGTTTAAATAAGTTCGTAATTAATTTTCAAGCCTAAAAATATAAAACTTAATACAACAACAATTAAGGCGTTAAAGATTTAAAAACAGTTTTTACCTGCTATCTAATTAATAAAACAATGATTAAAGCTCTTTAAACATACTTTTAAGGCATTTGGATAGTAAATCGACACCTTTCCATGGATCCCCTACCCCAACTTCACTGCTCAATTAAACAAGCTTATTTGAGTAATTAATAAATTTGTCAAAAAAAAGAGCAAACCATAATCATGATTTGCTCTTAAATTTAATTTATAGACCGATGTTGAATTTTTCATCTGCAGTATCTGAGTCCACTCATGGGAATAATTAACACT
>JAAZGT010000216.1 GCA_012511095.1 Alcaligenaceae bacterium | reverse complement strand
TGAGCTTGGTAAATAACTCAAATTCCTCTTTTGAGAAGCAAGCAAAATACTGGTTTAACATTTCCTCAATCGTTTTAATAATTTCGGCTCGTAAATGGTGGCTTTTCTCAGTCAAAGCCAGTTTCACTACACGCTTATCTGTTTTAGAGCGTTCGCGTTTAATCAAGCCCTTGGCTTCAAGTCGATTGAGGGTACGAGTCATTGCCCCAGTGTCGACGCCAATCAGCTCAGCAAGTTGGGCCGCCGTATTAACCTTACCTGAGTCAAGTAAGAGAATGGGTCGCCACTGAGCGCCAGTTAGGCCTAAAGGTAAAAGACCATTATCTAGTTGCTCAACAATCGATTTATTAAGCAAACGCATTATATTGCCGGCGTTTTTATCGTTGTTGATGGTTGAGTTAGTGTCTAATGTAATGTGTTTCATCATTTTGTTGTAAAACTCAATAACAAAGAGGGGTTATTAAGCGTGCTACTATTTATATAGTTTATGCTTTATGCAGTTTACATCTTATAAGATTAAATTAGCATTAAAAATAGGTAGTTAAAGATTATTTATCTATATTTTTAGTAATTATATATGGATAATCCCTTTAATTATTTAGTACTTAGAGGAGAACGCTTGATGACTATACAAACAAAGAAAATAGAGATTAAAAACCATGGCGAACCATCGGTAATGGAGTGGGTTGATACGGTGGTTGAGGCGCCTGCTGCTCATGAGGTGCAAATTGAGCAAAAGGCAATTGGTCTAAATTTTATTGATATTTATTTTCGCACTGGCCTTTATGATAATCCCTTGCCTCATGGCCTTGGCTTTGAGGCCAGCGGTGTAGTGACTGCAGTGGGTAGCGAGGTTGAGCATCTAAAAGTAGGCGATCGTGTGGCCTACGGTCAAAGTCCTCTAGGTGCTTATGCGTTGGTACGCAATGTACCAGGTTTCCAAGTGGTTAAATTGCCCGATGAAATCTCTTTTGAAGAGGGTGCAGCAATTATGCTTAAGGGGCTAACAGCTTGGTATTTATTACGCCAAACCTATAGGGTACAAGCAGGTGAGACGATTTTATTACATGCGGCTGCAGGTGGTGTGGGCTTAATTGCGACGCAATGGGCCAAGGCCTTAGGTGTTAAGGTTATTGGTACCGCATCCAGTGTCGAGAAGATTGCCCTTGCCAAGGAGCACGGCGCTTGGGAAATGATTAACTACAAAGAAGAGGATGTCGTAGCGCGTGTAATTGAGTTGACCAATGGTGAGAAATTACCGGTGGTCTACGATGGCGTGGGTAAAGATACCTTTGAAATTTCTTTAGATTGCTTACGACCACGTGGCTTATTAGTGAGCTACGGTAATGCCTCAGGTGCAGTGACGGGTGTTAATTTAGGTATTCTTGCGACCAAGGGGTCGCTTTATGTGACTCGTCCTTCGGTTGGTGCTTATGTGCCAACGCGCGAAACGATGCAAGAAGCAGCAGATGAGTTATTTGAACAAGTTGTGTCGGGTAATATTAAGATCCGAATCGATCAAAAAGTACCTTTGCTCGATGTGGCTAAAGCGCATGCCGATTTGGCTGCAGGTCGTACCACAGGTTCGACTATCTTAACGCTTTAGTTTTAAATCATTTGAAAAAATAGAGCAGCTTATTAATTTAAGCTGCTCTATTTGATCTTATTGCTCTTGGTGATATTTCATTACCAACTCAACCTCTTTTTTAGAGCCTAAGCAGACGCCAACACGTTGGTGCAATTCGCTAGGATCAATATCGAGGATGCGCTGCTTACAATCGGTAGAGGCGCCCCCCGCTTGCTCAACTAAGAAGCTCATTGGGTTGGCTTCGTACATTAGACGTAATTTACCTGCTTTTTGGGGCTCTCTAGCATCCCATGGGTACATAAAAATACCGCCACGCATAAGAATACGGTGCACATCAGCCACCATTGAAGCAATCCAGCGCATATTAAAGTTTTTCTTACGAGGACCTGTTTCACCCGCTAGGCAATCATTGATGTATTGACGAACAGGTTCTGCCCAATGTCTGTGATTGGACATATTAATAGCAAATTCTTGCGTCTCTTCGGGAATGGTAATGTCATCGTGAGTTAGAAGCCATTCATCAACTTCCTTGTCATAGGTAAAACCAACCACACCTTGACCTACGCTTAAAATTAAAATGGTTTGTGGTCCATAGATGGCATAACCTGCGGCAACTTGCTGATGACCTGCTTGTAAAAAGTCTTTTTCTGTTAAATCCGCAGCACCATGGGGTGATTTTAAAATAGAAAAAATCGTACCAATAGAGGCGTTAATATCAATATTCGATGAGCCATCTAAGGGGTCAAAAAGCAATAAATAGTCACCAGTTTTCTCAGCATTTTTTAGACTGTAAAACTCATCCATTTCCTCAGAGGCAATGCCTGCAAGTAAGCCGCTCTTAGCATTTTCTTCTAATAAAATATCATTGGCGATTACATCGAGCTTTTTTTGTACCTCACCTTGCACGTTCTCTGAGCCCAAGCTACCTAACACACCTGCTAATGCACCTTTAGCTACTTTATTACTAATGATTTTGCAGGAGTCGGTAATGGATAATAAGAGTTCAGAAAGCTCTTGATTAATGTGTTGTTGACTTTGTAATGAAGCCAAATAGTCAGAAAATTTAGTATTTGACATGCTTTTTCCTAAAAATAATGTTCAATGATATTCTTTAGCGTGTAATGCTCAAGGTCTTAGTGACGACCTCACGCAAGTTTTTAGAGATGGTATCTTGTGCTGCAATTTGTTCAAGCGCTTTTTTCATCTGTGATTGGTACGGTTCAGCATAGTGCGTCCAATTATCCAAAACACGGGCTAAGCGAGCGGAAATCTCAGGGTTAAACTCGTCGATTTGTAAAACCTGATCAGCCCAAAATAGATAAGATTCACCATCTTCGCGATGAAATCCTCGGATATTATTTAAACAGAACTGAAAAATCAATGCACGAGCACGGTTTGGATTAGTGAGGTTAAAGGCTGGGTGTGCCATTAAACCCTTAATGTCTTTTAACTCAGTTTGACGCGATGCGGCTTGAACAGCAAACCACTTATCAATGGCCAAGGCATTATGTTGGTAGGATTCATAAAAACTTTTTAATGGTAAGGAATCCCATTGAACATCAATGAAATTAATAATCGCGCTTAATGCAGCTAAACGATCCGTAATATTATCGGCAGCTTCGAATTGTGTTTTGCTAACCTCAACGGCATCAGGGTGTTGAATGGCTACTAATTGCTTGAGCGCTAAATTTTTGAGATGACGATGACCAGACTCAATTGCATTTACCTTGTAAGGCGCATCAATGTTGTTTTCAACATAAGTTGCCCACCAATCCTTTTGAAGTTGATGCGCTAAGGCCTGTTCCAATAGCTCATAAGCCTGAGCTAAGCGTTGCGGATCGACACTTTCAATTTGTTCTAAAATGATTTTAATGCCTGGTAGGGTCAATAAAACCGCGCGATAGGCTGAATCTAAAGCTGGGTCGAGTAAGTTTTTACGCCATAAATCAATGACTTGCTGATTAACAGGTAGGGTCTTGGCATCATAGTCATTGAGATTTTCTAAAGCATATATGCGTTTGATTTCATTAGTCGCTATGATTTGTACTGCCTCCCAACGATTGAAGTGATCGCTGTCATGAGCAGCCAGAGTCATCAGCTCCTCTGGGCTGTAATCATAGTCAATAATGACCGGTGCTGAGAAGTTTCTCAAAATTGATGGAATCACATCATGACTGACACGTTCAAAAACAAAGTCCTGACTTTCTTCTTTTAAGTGCAGTAGGACCTCATTGTAATGACCCCCATTAAACTCAAACGATACGGGCTTGCCCTCAATATCAATTAGAGCAATAGCAATCGGAATATGGAAAGGTAGTTTTACAAAATCATTTGAGAGTGTTTCAACGCCAACTTTTTCACAACTTTGCTTCATGCTTAAAGTAAGAGTTTGGGCTGAGGCGTCATAATGTGTTTTGATACTTACTTTAGGGGTGCCTGCTTGCTGATACCAGCGTTTAAATACGGTTAAATCGGCGTCGGCTTGTCTTTGTTGATAGGCCCATTCCATGGCATCTACAAAGTCATCACAAGTGACGGCTTGACCATCGTGACGACGAAAATACTCTTTAATGCCCTGTTGGAAAGTCTCTTCGCCCAAAATAGTGTGCAGCATACGAATTACCTCAGCACCTTTTTCATAAATGGTGTAGGTGTAGAAATTACTTATTTCCTCGTAGCTATTAGGACGGATGGGGTGCGCCATGGGGCTAGCATCCTCAGGAAACTGGAAGGTTTTAAGGCGGTTAACGTCATCGATGCGTTTGACAGCACGGGCTGTCTTAGCCTCGTCTTCAGTTAGACCAAGGCTCTTCATATCAGCTGAGAACTCTTGCTCTCTAAATACTGTTAATCCCTCTTTGAGGCTTAGTTGGAACCAATCACGGCAGGTAACACGGTTGCCAGTCCAGTTATGGAAATACTCATGACCTATAACAGCTTCTACATCGGCGTAGTTATCATCGGTGGCAGTGTGTGGGTCAGCGAGCACATAAGCAGTGTTAAAAATATTTAACCCCTTATTTTCCATGGCGCCCATATTAAAATCGCCCACGGCAACAATCATAAAACGCTCTAGATCTAAACTCAGATCAAAGCGGTCTTCGTCCCAACGAATGGAGCGCTCTAAGCATTCTAAAGCCCATTTAGTTTGCTTGTAAGTGCCCTTATCGCTATAAATTTGTAATAACACCTCACGACCATCAGCTAGTGGGGTCATTTTTTCACGTAAATCAAAATCACCCGCTACTAAAGCAAATAAATAAGCCGGTTTTCTAAAAGGGTCATGCCAAGTCGCCTGGTGATAGCCATCGGGTAAATCCTCTTGGCTTAACAAATTACCATTGGATAATAAAATAGGGTAGTCATTTTTAAGAGCGCACAGAGTCACCTCAAACTCACTCATCACATCGGGCCTGTCTGGGTAAAAGGTAATACGTCTAAAACCCTCAGCCTCACATTGGGTATAAAAATGACCACCTGAGCGATATAAGCCCATAAGTGTTTTGTTATTTTCTGGCTGATTGCTACAACTGATACGAAGTTCAAAATCACCCGAGCAGTTGAAAATAGTCAAACCGTCCTCATCTAAATGGTATTCATCAGCGGCAAGTGCTGAACCGTTGCGAGAGATTTCGATAAGCTCAAGCTCCTCACCATTTAGGTACATATCATGGGGTTGTTCGCCTTTGCTTTGTACTTGTAAAGTACTATTGACACGGGTCTTATTGGCGTCTAAATTGAACTCTAAGCTCACTTTAGTAATCTCAAATGGATAGGCTTGGTAATCGTCGCGATAAATAGTGGTGGTTTGCTTTTTAGTCATAAAATAAATCGAGTAGTTGTTTGGCGTTATATTTGTACTATGTTGGTTATTATAAGTTAATCGTACAGGGTACTAAACAGCATAAAATTTTATCTACTTAAATTTAACAAAGAAATTTTCAAGCAGTAAATGCTAATACAATGAATAAGCCTCAATACGATAGAGGATAGAGCGATGAATAATTTTAGTTTTCAAAGACTGTGGCGCTTTTTTGCGCTTTCTTTACTGGTTTTTTTAACCGCTTGTGCTACAAGTAATACTTTTACGGTGCAACAAGAGGTGTTTCAGCAGTTAGGTGGTGTAGCCCCTAAGGGTACTTATGCCTTTAGAAAGGCCGATACTCAAGATCTTGAGCGCAGTGCCTATGCAAATTTATTACAGCAACATATGCCGCGCACTGGTTTATATCAAGCCACTTCTGAAAAGACTGCAGATTATATCGTTGATTTCTTTTATAAAACAGAGCGTCGTCAACAGCTAGTCCAAGAAACTTATAACGATCCTTTCTTTTTCTACCCTTATATGGGTTTTGGGTATTGGTCAGGTAGTCGTTACTACGGTGGTATGAATATGATGTTCCACCCGTCGTTGTTTTATAATTCCAGCTCGACGGTGACCGAGGTTAGCTATAACTATTACACCCTAAGAGTATTACTTAGTCGACGTGCTGACAATCAAACTGTTTATCAGTCTACTGTAGCAGCTAGCAGCCAAGCACCTTTAGTTAGGGTGATGCCATACCTAATGGCAGCCGTATTTGACGGTTACCCAGGTCAAAGCACACAGGTCAGAGAGGTTGTTTTTGATTTAGATCAACCAGGTGCCGGTTTAGGAATCCCAGGTAGCATTAATACTCAGGGCACCAAGCGAGTTGACCAAGAGGAGTCGCTATTAAAAAATAGTGACCTACCATAGCAACATCATTACAAGCAATATAAGAGTTAGATTTACATGAGTTTACAAAGCCAAGTTAAAGAGCCCCAGTTGGCTACATCATTAGTTATGCCAAGCCCAGAGAGCTCAATGAGCATTGCTAAGTCCTTGTTATTAGAGCCATGGGGGCTCAACGACAACCATCTTGAACAAGCCATGGCAGAGATGTTTAGCCATCAGGTTGATTATGCAGATTTGTATTTTCAATACAGTAGTAGCGAGGGCTGGTCACTCGATGAGGGCATTGTGAAGTCAGGCTCTTTTAATATTGAGCAGGGTGTTGGCGTACGTGCAGTGGTTGACGAAAAAACAGCCTTCGCTTATTCCGATACGCTGTCTCCCGAGGCTTTGTTAGAGGCAGCAACGACGGTTAAGACCATTGCTGCCCATGGTGCCAAGGATCGTGCGATTCAGGTACAACCTAAACTTACAGCGCATAACCTTTATACGGCAGATGACCCCTTAAACTCGCTTAGCGCAGAGGAAAAGGTTGCCTTATTAGAAAAAGTTGAGCGTGTGGCCCGTGCTCGTGATCCGCGTGTGATTCAGGTGATGGCGAGTTTAGGAGCTACCCGTGATGTCGTGCTTATCGCAGGCAGCGATGGCCGTTTAGTGGCCGATGTGCGCCCATTAGTACGTCTTTCGGTTAATGTGGTGGTTGAGCAAAATGGTCGTCGTGAAAGCGCTGCCGCTGGGGGCGGTGGTCGTTTTGGCTTAAATTATTTCACTGATAGCTTAATTGACGAATATGTCAATCGTGCGGTTGATGATGCCTTAATTAACTTAGAGTCGCGCCCAGCACCAGCGGGGCAGATGACCGTTGTTTTAGGATCTGGTTGGCCTGGTATCTTATTGCATGAAGCTGTTGGTCATGGTCTAGAGGGTGATTTTAATCGCAAAGGTTCTAGTGTGTTTTCAGGTCGTATCGGTGAGCAAGTTGCCTCTAAGGGCGTCACTGTGATCGACGATGGCACCATGCAAGATCGTCGCGGTTCACTCAATGTTGATGACGAGGGTAATCCTACTCAACATAATGTGCTGATTGAAGACGGTGTGTTACGTGGCTATATGCAAGATACGCTTAATGCCCGTCTTATGGATACCACAGTAACGGGTAACGGCCGTCGTGAGTCTTATGCTCACTTACCGATGCCACGTATGACTAATACCTATATGTTGGCAGGTGATAAAGATCCTCAAGAAATTATCGAATCAGTCCAAGATGGTATTTATGCAGTCAACTTTGGTGGTGGTCAGGTTGACATTACCAGCGGTAAATTTGTTTTCTCGGCTTCAGTTGCCTATCGTATCGAAAACGGTAAGGTGACTTACCCAGTTAAGGGTGCCACCTTGATTGGCAGTGGTATTGAAGCAATGAACCAAGTCTCGATGGTGGCTAATGATCTTAATTTAGACCCAGGTGTTGGTACGTGCGGTAAAGATGGTCAGAGCGTACCCGTAGGTGTTGGTATGCCAACCATTCGTATCGATGGCCTTACCGTAGGTGGTACTGCCTAAAATTTTTATATGGCTGATCAACATGCTAAGACCATATAAGTAGCCTAACTACTTAAAAAATAATACAAAAAGGCTATTTATTATGGTTTTAGTCATTATGTTGCAATACAATATAACTACGATTGATGAAAAGCCATCAGTTTCAGAATTTAGATTTTTGGAGTTATAAAGGTGTCTTACAATACCGACGATATACGCATTGATGAAATCCATGAGTTAACCCCGCCATCACACTTGATGCGCGAGTTTCCTTGTACGCCAGAGGTATCAAGCGTGGTTCACGAATCACGTGAGGCAATTCATAAGATTTTGCACGATCAAGATGATCGTCTTTTAGTCGTTGTGGGTCCATGCTCGATTCACGACACCAAGGCTGCTCTTGAATATGCCGATTTATTAAAAGCCGCTCGTGATAAGTATCAGGGTGAGCTAGAGATAGTCATGCGTGTTTATTTTGAAAAACCGCGTACTACCGTGGGTTGGAAAGGCCTAATTAACGACCCGGATTTAGATTCTAGCTTTAAAATCAACAAGGGTTTACGCATTGGTCGTGAGTTACTGTTAGATATTAACGCCAAGGGCCTACCTGCAGGTTGTGAATTCCTCGATATGATTAGTCCACAATACTTAGCTGACTTAGTATCATGGGGTGCTATTGGTGCTCGTACGACTGAGAGCCAAGTGCATCGTGAGCTATCTTCAGGTTTATCTTGCCCAGTCGGTTTCAAAAACGGTACCGATGGTAACGTTAAGATTGCGGTTGATGCAGTACAAGCAGCTTCACGTCCACACAGTTTCTTATCTGTGACCAAGGGTGGCCACTCAGCTATTGTTCGTACACGTGGTAACGAGGACTGCCATATTATTTTACGTGGTGGTAACGACGGTCCTAACTACAGTGCTGAGCACATTCAAGCTGCTGCTGACGTAGTTGAGCAAGCGGGCCTTAAGCCTAAGATTATGATTGATGCGAGCCACGCTAATAGCTCTAAAAACCCTGAAAATCAACCATTAGTTATGGACGACGTTGCGCAGCAAGTAG
The DNA here is from genome assembly GCA_012511095.1 of Alcaligenaceae bacterium. Classification (GTDB taxonomy): domain Bacteria; phylum Pseudomonadota; class Gammaproteobacteria; order Burkholderiales; family Burkholderiaceae_B; genus Oligella. The sequence goes on along the minus strand of JAAZGT010000216.1, from coordinate 5,267 downwards.
AGACAGGCGATGAGCGCATTATGGGTGTGATGATCGAGAGCCACCTAGTTGCGGGTCGTCAAGATCAAGAGCCTGGTAAAGATCTAGTTTACGGTCAGAGTATTACCGATGGCTGTATTGACTGGGCTACTACTGATAAAGTCTTAGCGCGTTTAGCCGAAGCAGTTAAAGTTCGTCGTCAAAAAACTGCCTAATCGAAAAACGCTGTATCAGCATTTTGATTTATGTAAAAATGGCTAAGTGATTCATGGCAATTGCTTAGCCATTTCCTATTATTTTTTTAAGTATTCAATGAACAATTCCCCAGCACCTTCAAAAGGTAAACGCGTTGTTATCGGTATGTCAGGGGGCGTAGACTCTTCAGTTAGCGCTTGGCTACTCAAGCAACAAGGTTACGATGTGGTCGGTCTTTTTATGAAAAACTGGGAAGACGATGACACCGATGAGTATTGCTCAAGTCGTCAAGATTTGCTTGACGCTGTGAGTGTGGCCGATTTATTAGGGATTGAGATTGAGGCAGTTAATTTTGCTGCCGAGTACAAAGACCGTGTTTTCTCCGAGTTCTTACGTGAGTACTCTGCCGGTCGTACTCCTAACCCTGATGTGCTTTGTAATGCAGAAATTAAGTTTAAGGCTTTCTTAGACCATGCGATGGCCTTAGGTGCCGATCATATTGCTACTGGGCATTATGCGCGCGTGCGTCAAGTCGAGGGTCCTAATGGTCCAGAGTTCCAATTATTAAAAGGCGTGGATCCGAGCAAGGATCAAAGCTATTTCTTACATCGTTTAAATCAAGCTCAATTAAGTAAGACCTTATTCCCTTTAGGCGAACTTCATAAAACTGAGGTGCGCAAAATCGCTGAGCAACTCGAACTGCCTAATGCAGACAAAAAAGACTCTACCGGTATTTGCTTTATTGGTGAGCGCCCATTTAGGGAGTTCTTAAATCGTTATTTACCCACTAAACCGGGTCCTATGGTCACTGATACGGGTGATGTCGTCGGTGAGCATATGGGTTTATCTTTTTATACCTTGGGTCAGCGCAAGGGCTTAGGCATTGGCGGCGTAAAAAACTATCAAAGCGAAGATGGTATAGCGCCTGCATGGTTTGTCGCGCGTAAGGATTTAGAAAACAACACATTAATTGTCGTCAATGGTCATGACCATCCATGGCTTTTAAATAAAGAGTTAGTAGCAGAGGACGTTAGCTGGGTTGCAGGTCATGCGCCCGAAGCTGGTAATTACGCGGCAAAAACGCGCTATAGACAAGCTGATGCACCATGCTCTTTTAAAGTGACTGACAATGGTTTTAGCCTGAGTTTTCCCGAAGCCCAATGGGCTGTAACACCTGGTCAATCAGCCGTGTTATACGATGGGGATGTATGCTTAGGCGGCGGTATTATTTATTAACTATTCAATTTAAAGACTATGAAAATTGCGGATCAATTAACAACACTAAACGCTTTATCGCCAATCGATGGTCGTTATGCATCGCGTGCTGATGCTTTACGTCCATTTTTATCAGAAGCCGGCTTTATGGCTCACCGTGTGGAGGTTGAGGTAGCTTGGCTAAAAGCCTTAGCCGAAGCGGGTTTGCCTGAGTTACCATCCTTTGATGCTGATGCTATTGCTGTATTAGATAGCTTAGTTAGCGATTTCACCGAGGACTGCGCTGTACGTATTAAGGAAATTGAAAAAACCACCAACCATGACGTTAAGGCGGTTGAATACTTCCTCAAAGAAAAAGTAGCAGATCACAAATCTTTAGCTGAAGCAGCTGAGTTTATTCACTTTTCTTGTACCTCTGAAGATATTAACAATACCTCTCATGCGCTAATGCTAACGCGTGTGCGTGACCAAGTGGTTTTACCTAAGTTAAGACAGGTATTAGAGCAAATGATTAAGTTTGCTCATGAGCTAGCTGATCAGCCAATGCTATCTCGCACTCACGGTCAACCTGCTAGCCCAACGACGATGGGTAAAGAGTTCGCTAACTTTGCTGAGCGTCTAAAGCGTGCAATTAAGCAAATTGAGGATGTTGAGCCCTTAGCTAAACTCAACGGTGCAACTGGTAACTACAACGCACACCTAAGTGCTTACCCAGAGGTTGATTGGCCTGCTTTAAGCAAAAAGGTATTAAATGGCTTAGGTTTAACTCAAAACGAATACACTATTCAGATTGAGCCACATGACTGGATGGCGCAATTATTTGATGCCATTGGCCGTGCTAATACCATCTTAATTGATTTTAACCGCGATATTTGGGCTTATATTTCATTAGGCTTCTTCAAACAGCGCCTAAAAGAGGGTGAGGTAGGCTCTTCTACCATGCCTCACAAAGTTAACCCGATTGACTTTGAAAACTCTGAGGGTAACCTCGGTTTAGCCAATGCGGTGTTCCGTCATTTATCTGAGAAGTTACCTATTTCTCGTTGGCAGCGTGACTTAACTGACTCTACTGTATTAAGAAACTTAGGTGTTGGTTTGGGTTACTGCATGGTGGCATGGGATTCTTGCCTAAGAGGTATGGGTAAATTAGAGCTTAATGCTCAAGTAATCGATGCCGATTTAGATGCTTGTTGGGAAATTCTAGCTGAGCCAGTACAAACTGTTATGCGTCGCTACGGTTTACCACAACCTTATGAGCAGTTAAAGGACTTAACTCGTGGTCAAGGTATTACTGAAGCTGCTTTAACTGAGTTTATTAAGGGCTTAGATCTACCAACTGATGCTAAGCAGTATCTATTAGATCTAAGGCCACGTACCTATATTGGTCATGCAGCTAAATTAGCTAAAGACTTTAAAGCGTAATAAATACATTTTAGAATATTATATAAAACAAGGGGTTGAGCTCGATTTGAGGTTGGCCTGACAAGAGGGCACTCAATAAGTTAATATCTACTTATTGAGTGTGGCTAAAATCAAAAAAACTTGGGATTTATATTAGATATTTATTAATTAATAATTTATAATCAATAAGTCTTAAGGATTTAAAAGGGAAATTGACATATGAAAAAATTATTAAGCGCAATCGTATTAGCTAGCTGCGGTTTAGTAGCAACTTCTGCTAATGCCGAGGTTAAATTTGAATCACCCGAAGATGCAATTGAGTACCGTCAAGCTGCTTTTAAATTAGTGGGTAATGTTTTCGGTAGTCGTTTAGGTGACGTTGCTCGCGGTGATGTTGAGTACGACGCAGAAGCGGTTAAGCAAAATGCTGCAACCCTTAAGGTGTTGATGAATCTTCCATGGGATGGTTTCGGTGAGGGCACCCAGGGTGGTAACGCTGAAGACAAAGTCTGGTCTAACAAGGCTGATTTCGACGAAAAAGCTGAAGCTTCTATTAAAGCTGTTGCGGCCTTAGATGAAGCAGCTCAAAGTGGTGATTTAAACAAATTTAAAGCTGCTTTTGCTGATGCAGGTAAGTCTTGTAAAACCTGTCATGATAGCTACCGCAAGAAGTAATCAATTGCTTTAGCTAATTGTAGATAGTAAAAGAGGAGCGTTATACAGCGCTCCTCTTTTTTTATGCCTACTTTTTTACTTAATAAATAAAATAAAACGCTCCGGCGATAATAATGCCCGAAACAATTAGGGTAAAGAGGCAGAAGCCCATGATATCACGCGCTTTAAGACCTGCAATGGCAAGGGCAGGGAGTGCCCAAAACGGTTGAATCATATTGGTCCAAGCATCGCCCCAAGCAATTGCCATCGCCATTTTTGCTTGTTCTACATGACCACCCATGGCATTAATTTGATTGACTGCTTCAATCATCACAGGTGCCTGAACAGCCCATTGACCGCCACCACTTGGGATGAAGAAGTTAACTAGACCTGCACTTAAAAAAGATAGTACATAAAAGGTTTTTTCAGTTGCTATGCTGACAAAGGCATTAGTAATATTGGCAGCCAAACCCGATTGAACCATCATTGCCATAATGGCCGCATAAAACGGGAATTGGATCAAAATTGGCCCCACCGCACGTACCGAGTCATTAACCGAGTCCATAAAGTTACGCGGTGTACCATGTAATACAATGGCAGCAAAGAAGAAAATAAAATTAATAATGTTTAGGTTTAAACTACCACCCTTAACAAAATAAGTGATGATATAAACCCAACCTAAAATACCAATAATTAAGTTCAAAATGGCACTATGCTCTAAGCGTTCAGCAGGGGTCATTTTTGCAGGTTTTGGTTCAGGCTCAGGTTCAACTAAAAGCTTTGGATCCACAATCACACGCTCATCTTTAGCGGGTTGCATAAAGTAGCAAAGAATAGGAATAGCTACAATGAGCGCGATAACAATGATTAAGTTACCCATAGAGAAAATCGTCTCACCGATTGGAATAACTCCAATTTGCGCCTCATAAGGGTGGTTAGGCGTAGCGATACTTAAAGGGATGGAGCCAGCAATACCGCCGTGCCATACAATAAAGCCGCTATAAGCACTGGCAATTAATAAACGATAGTCGGTGTCGCTTCGTTGCCTTGCAACCTCCTTAGCGATTAAGGCACCTAATACCAAACCAAAGCCCCAGTTAATCCAACAAGCAATGCTCGTTAAAAGAGCGACCATGACAATGGCGGAACCAGAAGACTTGGGCAGCTTGGCTAAACTCGTTAGAATCGTTTTAAACAAAGGGCTTTTTGCCATCACCGAACCACATAATAAGACCATCGTCATTTGTACGGTAAAAGCCATTAAACCCCAGAAACCATTACCAAAATAATCCACCACCTTCAGTGGTTCGCTATTGGTAAAAGCGCTCATGATAAACACTAAAATTGATAAGAGAATAACGAAAATATAAGCGTCGGGTAAATAACGCTCCATCATTCGCGTTGAAAGTCGTGTTAAAAATCGCATTTTATGTCTCCCTTGTAGGATGCTAATTTATATTTAAAATACGATTTTTATTTTGTCATAGGCCTGTTTCTATTAAAAGAAAAACCTTAGTAAACAAGGGTAGATGCCTATTTTTATGGCTCCTATGTAAGTATGGACTAAAGTAATAATGAACTATTTACACGATTTTTCTAAGCTTTTTTCTATTTTCAATTATTAAGCTGTAAACTTAGATTGTTATTTTCTTGTTTGATTTTAAGGGTGCTGATATGAAATTTAATCGCCTAACTCGAGTTTTAATTCTTGCATTAAGCTTAGCAGGGGTTGCTTTATCTACAGGTTGTAATACGGTACAGGGTGTCGGCGCCGACATTAAAGCAGGTGGTGGTGCTATCGAAAGAGCTGCCAAGAGTTAATT
>JAAZGT010000215.1 GCA_012511095.1 Alcaligenaceae bacterium | reverse complement strand
TTCCAGGAGTAACTAATGAAAACAGTCATTAAATTACTCTTATTAATTGCCGTTGCTGTTGTGGCGGCTTTAGCGCTCGAGGATACGAGTGGTTACGTTAGTCTTGTTGTTAATGACGAGCGCCGTACGGTTAGCTTGGTTGTAGCAGCATTATTTTTAGTATTGTTATTTTTCGTGGCCTATATTGTGCTGCGTGTTGTGTCTCGCATTCTTAATGCACCTAAAAGTTTCGAGGATTGGCGTGAAAAGCGCAGAACTCATCGCGACTTAGGTCTTCTAGAGCGTGGCTGGATGGGTTGGTTAGAGGGCCGCGTTGATGTGGCTGAAAAAGACTTTAATAAGTTACATAGCAAAACCCATAGCGAGCAGCGTCAGGTCTTAGCTAGCTTAGCTGCAGCCAAGGCCGCACACCAAGAAAATGACGAGTTTAAGCGCGACGAGATGCTCGAATTAAGCTTGAAAAAGGCAATGAGCTATCCAGAGCTTTTTGATGCTGCAGTGACTGTAAAGGCAGAGATCCTATTAGATCAGCACAAAAGCGATGAAGCGATTGTTATTTTAGAAAAACTTAACGAAGCACATCCAAATCAAATTCACTTGCGTAAATTATTATTGCGTGCCTATAAGCAAGCAGGTCGTTTACGTGAAGTTATTAAAGAGGCTAGATACCTTCTCAAAAAGAAGAAAATCGATATCAATTATGCCGAGGGTTTAATTGAAAACTCAGCGATGACGATTATTTCTTCGCCTTCTGAGATGCTATGGGAGTCAGTTTATGAGGGTTTAACGACCGAGGAGAAAAGTAAGCCATCGATTGCGATTGCAACTGCTCGTCGTTATGCTGACAGAAATGACTATAAGCAAGTGATGAGGGTTTTAGAAAAGTCATATGAGGTAGATTACGACCCGCTAATCTTAAATGAGTATTTAGCTTTAGATGTTAAAGAGCAACAATCGCAGCGTTTAGCTAAGGTTGAAAAGTGGTTAGAAGATGATCCTGAAAACCCTGACTTATTGCGTGCCGCAGGTCATTTATGTTTATTAGAACAACTATGGGGTCAGGCAGAGCGTTATCTTAATAAGAGCTTAACGCGTAAAGATGATCCACGTACCCATGCTTTATTAGGTACTTTATATGATCGCTTATCTAAGCCCGAGGAAGCCCTTAAGCATTGGCGCAGAGGCTCGTCTGCAGTGATTGTTTTACCAGGTGCTTCAGCTTTGCCTTCAGCCGATACAAAAAATGATCCCGCAGGCCCACCTGATATGAAAAGTCTAGACGGTCCAGACGATCACTTTATCTCATCTCGTGTCAAATTAGAGACAGTTGATAAAGGTGAATTGCCAGAAAATAAATAAAGTATAAGCTGAGGCTTAGCTATAATATATCGTTGTTTTAATTTAGAGGTTAATAATGAGCTTAGTAAATGTTCAAGCCGGTTGCAATGCACCGGAAGAGTTCAATGTAGTAATTGAAATCCCCATGAATTCTGACCCAGTTAAGTTTGAGGTTTGTGAGGAGTCTGGCGCTGTAGTTGTAGACCGCATTATGCTAGCAGCAATGCACTACCCATTAAACTATGGTTATATCCCACAAACTTTATCACTTGATGGTGACCCAGTTGATGTCTTAGTAAAAACGCCATACCCAATCCCAGCAGGTGCTGTGATTAAATGCCGTACCATCGGTGTTTTAGAAATGGAAGACGAAGCTGGTATCGATGCTAAGCTTATCGCTGTACCCGTTGATAAAATCTACCCAATCTACTCACCAATTAAATCGATTGACGATTTGCACGAGTTAGAACGTGCTCAAATCAAGCACTTCTTTGAGCGTTACAAAGACTTAGAGCAAGGTAAGTGGGTTAAGGTGACTGGCTGGAATTCAGCAGAAGTTGCAAAACAGGAAATCACTGATAGTATCGAGCGTTTTAAGACTAAGTAATTCTTATTTAAATGCTGTAATATCAATAGAAGCCGTGCTATTTTAGTGCGGCTTTTATTTTTTAGAGGTTAAAAAATAAGTTTAACGATGGTTTATGTTAGCGATCTAGCAGTTAATCGCTAATAAGTATCTATAATAGAAATGTTCTAATTAAAAGGGGTATAAATCATGAGGCTAAATCTATTAATTGCGACGCTGTTTGCTTCAGTTGTTTTGGTGGCCTGTGGTGATGGCGATTCACCTAAAAAACCAACAAAATCAACCAATGGAGCAGATGATGCCAATACGGCTGTGCTAATAACCGAGGTGCCAAGTGATATTGATATCCCAGCTAGCTGCGCAGAGTATTTCGCTACAGTTGAGCGTTTTATTGCGCAGTATCCTGAGCTTAATGAGAGTTATAAAGAGGGTATG
>JAAZGT010000214.1 GCA_012511095.1 Alcaligenaceae bacterium | reverse complement strand
GATTTCCAAGAGGTTGCTGATAGCGTAGAGCTTTAATTAACAGCATTTAGTTAATTAGCAAAAGGGGTTTGGTCGTAGACTAAGCCCCTTTTTTATGCCCGAAATATAGATCTTTTTAGCTAAATATCATCCCTAAAAAATCTTTAAAAAGTCTAATTAATAGAACATCTTAGCGCTATGCCGAATTGATAGCAGACGATGAATAAAAGGGGTATGATTGAAATAACTATGATTTTTTTATTTGCTAACTTTTTCGTATTAATTGCCAGATGAATGTTTTAACTAAAACAAAACCCTCAGAGTTTAGAGTAGAGGATAAATTCTCACAACGTGCTATCAATGTATCGGGTTCCGTTATCAGAGAAATTTTAAAAGTCACCGAAAGACCCGATATCATTTCTTTCGCAGGTGGCTTACCATCGCCCAAGGGCTTCCCTAAAGCAGAGCTACTCGCAGGCTTTACTAAAGTGTTAACTGAAAACCCCGAAACGGCCCTACAATACGGCCCAACTGAGGGTTATCGCCCCCTACGCGAGTGGATCGCTAATGACTTTCAAAAGCGCGGCATCAATGTCAGTACCGACGAGGTATTAATCGTATCCGGCTCACAACAAGCCTTAGATTTGATTGGTAAGCTATTTATTGACGATGACTCAAAAATTTTAGTTGAATCACCCTCTTACTTGGGTGCATTACAGTCGTTTTCTACGCAGAGCCCACGCTACGAAACCGTAGAAACCGACGATTGCGGCATGATCCCTCAAGACATCACAGCTGAAAAAGCTAAAGATGCTCGTTTTATTTATGCCCTACCTAACTTCCAAAACCCAACGGGTATCACGATGACACTCGAGCGTCGTAAGGAGTTAGTAGAAACATGTGCTAAATACGGTTTACCTATTGTCGAAGACGACCCTTATGGTGAGCTTCGTTTCGAGGGTGAGCATTTGCCATCTTTACTACAGCTAGGTCGCGAAGCCGGTGCCACCGTGATTCGCATGGGTTCCTTCTCTAAGGTCCTGTCACCTGGTCTACGCATTGGTTTTGTAGTGGCCCCTGTTGCGGTTATCAACAAAATGGTACAGTTAAAACAAGCAACCGACCTGCACACCCAGACCGTATCACAAATGGCTATTTATGAAACCATCAAAGACGGTTTCTTATATGAGCATTTACCAGCTGTACGAGCGCTTTATCGTGAGCAGTGCTACTTTATGCTTGATGCACTCAAAGAGCACTTCCCTGACACCTGTACCTGGACACACCCTACCGGTGGTATGTTTATTTGGGCTCGCATGCCTGAGCATATCAATACGGCAGCTATCCTACCGCAGGTGGTTGAGGAGTGTAAGGTTGCTTATGTACCAGGCATGCCGTTTTACACAGATATCAACAAAGCCCCTAAAAACAATCTGCGTTTAAGCTTTGTGACCGTATCTGAGGATAAAATCAAACAGGGCATCAGTAATTTAGCTCAATTTATCAAAAGCTTATAGTTGTTCCGAGACCCAAGTCTCGGACTCTTAATAAGCAATAAAATTTAAGGAGAGAGACATGGGTTATCAAGATACTGTAAAAAGCCTTGAGTTGAAACACACTCAAGGTTCTTACTATTCCCTACCCGAGCTGGGTCGTATTTTAGGGGCAGATGTTAACCGTCTACCCCACTCCATACGTATCGTACTCGAATCCGTACTGCGCAACTGCGATGGCAAGCGCATCACCAAAGAACACGTCCAACAAGTCGCTAATTGGCAAAGCAATGCCAAACGTAGCGAGGAAATTCCTTTTGTAGTAGCTCGCGTTGTCTTACAAGACTTTACTGGCGTTCCCTTACTTGCTGACCTTGCTGCGATGCGTGGCGTTGCTCAAAAAAACAATCACAGCCCTAAGCTCATCGAACCGATGGTCCCAGTCGATCTTGTGGTCGACCACTCGGTAATGATCGATTACTTTGGCACCAAAGACTCACTTGATCTCAATATGAAGGTTGAGTTTGAGCGTAACCGTGAGCGCTATGAGTTTATGAAATGGGGCATGCAGG
>JAAZGT010000213.1 GCA_012511095.1 Alcaligenaceae bacterium | reverse complement strand
TCTAAAACGTTAAAGGGGATAAAGTATAGCAATAAGGCAAAGGCTAGCACCATAAAGCTGTACATGCCACCAATCATAATACCCAAAGATAGGATAACGCCTAATAAAGCAAAGCCAATAGCCTCTTTGTGCATCTGCTTTTTCTCAATAATCATCACAGCAGGAATCATACAGACCAAAGCCACTAAAATCGCTGGCAAATAAACTTGCCATAACTGACCGATCGTAATGCCACCCAGCTCAATAAACACTGGCGGAATCACCACAAAAATCGCCATTAACACAAAGTGCAAACTAAATACCGAAAGGTTTAGCAACCATAGGTTTTTAGAAAACAATACATCAACCATAGTGATTGAACGATTAATAGCCACATGCTCTTGAGGCACATCAGGCACAACCCACACTGCGATTAATAAACAGACAAAACCTAAGGAACTAATCGCCCAGAACAAGCCAGAAAGCTCAAACCACTCGACAACCAATGGCGCCATCACCATGGAAACCGCAAAGCTTAAACCAATTGAGGCACCCACCATTGCCATAGCACGCGAACGCACCTCAGGACGGGTAGCATCAGCAACCCACGCTGTAATCGCAGCAGAAACCGCACCAAAACCCTGCACCCCACGACCAATGGCAACCCAAGTCACACTCGGCGCCAAAGCACACATAATGCCACCAATCACAAAGAGCGCCATCCCAAAGATCACCACTGAACGACGACCAAAACGGTCTGACAATAACCCCATAGGAATCTGCATAATGGATTGCGTGAGGCCATAGGCACCAATGGCAATACCGATCATCAAAGGATTATCACCCTCGATTAAAGTTTTGGCGGCATCAGCAAAGACAGGCGTTAAAAGGAACAAACCCAGCATGCGCACAGCAAAAAGCAAGGCAAGGCTACTACTGGCTTTAAGTTCGATAGGGGTGAGTTTAAGTTTTTTTGCTTGGGTACTCATTTAGGTTTTTTCAAAAAAAGCTAAGCGCAGAAGGCTAAGCATAAAGAAAAGGGACGATATTAAAATTCAATGGTCTATTATATCACCGAGCTTAATTATTTAAGTCTGTCATTTTATAAGCATGGCTCTTACTACTCATAATTACCTAGTCTGGGTTATAGTTAAATGTTTGTTAACCCTTCTCAAGGTAGTAAATGAGTAAGTCAATCTCCTCAGACGATCAACATTATCTAGCTAATTCCAATAGTCATATCCGTATTCGCGGGGCGCGTACGCACAACTTAAAAAATATTGATTTGGATTTACCTAGAAATAAGCTAGTGATCCTGACCGGTCTTTCTGGTTCAGGGAAATCATCATTGGCCTTTGATACGCTTTATGCTGAGGGTCAAAGGCGTTATGTAGAGAGTTTATCTACCTACGCTCGACAATTCTTAGAATTAATGGATAAACCCGATGTCGACTTAATCGAAGGGCTTTCTCCGGCTATTGCCATTGAGCAAAAGTCCGTGAGTCACAACCCACGCTCTACCGTGGGCACCATTACCGAAATTAGTGATTATTTGCGTCTGTTATTTGCGCGTATCGGTACACCCTACTGCCCTACACACAAAGAGCCTTTACAGGCTTTTTCGGTTTCACAAATTGTCGATTTCCTATTACAGCTGCCTGAGGAATCGCGCCTCATGATCTTGGCACCAATCACTCCAGCGCCTGATCAAAACCTAGCCAGTCTTATTCAAAGTCTACAAGCACAGGGTTTTATACGTGTGCGACTTGAGGGTGAGCTCTATGAATTAGATCAACTTCCTAGCGATTTACCGACTGAGGTATCAAGTATTGAACTAGTCATTGACCGCCTACGAGTACGAGAAGAGCAAAAGCAACGCTTAGCCGATAGTGTTGAAACGGCGCTTGAAATTGCCAATGAGCGCGTTTTAATCGTCGATATGGAGCAAGATAAAGAGCATGCCTTCTCAAGACGTTACGCCTGTGCTCACTGTGATTATCAGCTACCCACACTAGAGCCCAAGATGTTTAGCTTCAATAGCCCTGAGGGTGCCTGTACTAGCTGTGATGGTTTAGGTTTAATGCAGGTCTTTGACCCAGACAAGGTCTTGATTAGCGAGGATCTTAGCCTTTTAAACGGTGCGATTAAGGGCTGGGACCATCGCAACCTCTTTAGTATGGCGCTCTTAAATAGCCTAGCCACGCATTATGAATTTGATTTAGAAACACCATGGTCAGAGCTTCCCGACGACATTAAGCAAATTATTCTTTATGGCTCGGGTGATACTGAAATCGATTTCATCTATTTCAGTAATCAAGGCAACACTGTCAGACGGCATGCCTTTGAAGGGGTGATACCTAATCTTGAGCGTCGTTGGGAAGAAACCGACTCTAATGCGGTACGCGAAGAGCTCAACCAGCTTCG
>JAAZGT010000212.1 GCA_012511095.1 Alcaligenaceae bacterium | reverse complement strand
TTTGGTTGGACTAACTACTTGTCTCAAGTATCAGAAGAGTGGAAAGACAAAGTAGGCGAGGGTAAAGCAGTTAGCTGGCCTGTGGGTCAAGGCGGTAAGGGTAACGAGGGTGTTGCCGGTTATGTTCGCCAGTTAGCTAACTCTATCGGTTATGTTGAGTATGCTTATGCTAAGCAAAACAACTTATCTTGGGCTCAGTTACAAAACCGTGATGGCAACTTTGTTCAGCCTGAGCAAAACTCTTTTGCTGCTGCTGCCGCTAACGCTGACTGGGCTTCTGCTCCAGGTATGGGTGTGGTTCTTAACCACGAGCCAGGTGCTGAATCTTGGCCTATTACCCAAGCTTCTTTCATCTTAGTTCATAAAGTTGCTGAGAAGCCAGAACAAACCAAGGCTACTATGGATTTCTTCAACTGGGCTTGGGAAAATGGTGCTGAGCTAGCTTCTGAGTTAGATTACGTACCTCTACCTAAAGAAGTTAGTGAGACTATTCGTGAAGCTTGGGCTTCTGAAGTTAAGGCCGCAGACGGTTCTGCTGTTTGGACTAAGTAATTATTTATTACATAATTAGGTTCCCTAATGCGAAATCTGTTGTTTTTCATTGAGAAAAACTAGGGAAACTACTTAAATATTTGATGGTCGGGCAGTGGATGCTATAATTTACTGTCCGACTTTCTGTATTTCAGTTGTAAAAATCTTTACCAATTACTCTAATTTTGTAATTAGATAATCTGCTTTTAAAGTCATTTCACTGGATTGCTGATGTCGACATTTTCAGAAACTATTGTCAATAATAGTAGGTCTTCAACCCTAACTAAAGAGGCTACGGTGTCGAAGAGTTTACCTCCTTCCACTGGCAAAAAAGGTGGCGCTTTAGCAGATATGATTTTTGCTAGCGCAGCACGTTTTTTTGCTTTTTTTGTATTTATTTTATTAGCTGCGATTATGCTATCGTTGGTTTACGGTAGCTGGGATTCAATCAAGGCTTTCGGGGTTTCATTCTTATTTAGTACTGAGTGGAACCCAGTTCAAAATCAATTCGGTGCAGTTGTGCCTATTATTGGTACGATTGTGACCGCAGGTATCGCCCTGATTATTGCGGTGCCGGCGTCATTCGGTATTGCGATGTTCTTAACTGAGCTGGCACCTACTTGGATTAGACGTCCTTTAGGAATTGCGGTCGAGATGCTCGCTGCTATTCCTTCGATTATTTATGGTATGTGGGGCTTATTTGTTTTTGTTCCATTATTCCAAAAGCATATTCAAGTACATTTAATTAATTTCTTTGCGCCAATTCCAGTGTTAAATCAGATCTTTGCAGGCCCTCCTATGGGTATTGGTTTATTTACTGCTGGTCTGATTTTATCGATCATGATTATTCCTTATATTGCATCGGTCATGCGTGATGTATTTAGCGTCGTGCCACCTATGTTCAAGGAGTCTGCTTATGGTTTAGGTGCCACCACATGGGAAGTCATGTGGAAAGTGGTTTTACCCTACACCAAAGGTGGTGTGATTGGCGGCATTATGCTTGGCTTAGGTCGTGCACTTGGCGAGACCATGGCGGTAACCTTTGTCATTGGTAATGCCTTCCGTACGCCTGATAGTATTTTTGCTCCGTCTAACTCGATTGCTTCAGCAATTGCTAACGAGTTTAACGAGGCCTCTGGCTTACAATTAGCCGCATTAATTGAATTAGGTTTAATTTTATTCTTGATTACAACCGTCGTTTTAATGATATCGCGCTGGATGTTATATCGCATGAATAAAAACCAAGGTACTCAATCATAGTGAGTAAGCAAATGACCTCAAATGTATCTACAGCTTCTCGTGAACCGGTTGTATCGGTTTTAAATAACGAGAACTCAATTTATAAAAAACGCCGAGTGGTTAACCGCATTATGTTAACCCTTTCGCTAATGACTTTAGTCTTCGGCTTATTTTGGCTATTCTGGATTATTGGAACCCTCTTAGTTAAGGGTGGTGGCTCTTTATCCATTGATTTATTTACTCAATCTACACCAGGCCCTGGTGCCCAAGGTGGCTTAGCTAATGCGATTGTTGGTTCAGTTATGATGTCCGCTGTGGCGGTGATTATTGGTACGCCAATTGGCATCTTAGCTGGGACTTACTTAGCCGAATACGGTGATCGTGGTTGGTTAGCGCCAGCAACACGCTTTTTAAATGATGTGTTGTTATCAGCGCCATCGATTGTGATTGGTTTATTTATTTACTCGATTTATGTGTCACAAGCTGGACATTATTCGGGTTGGGCTGGTTCTTTTGCCTTAGCGATCTTAGTGATTCCTGTGGTTGTTCGTACCACAGACAACATGCTTTTATTAATCCCTAATAGCTTGCGTGAAGCAGCGGTGGCTCTAGGTTGTCCTAAGTACCGTATGATCTTATCCATCTGTTATCGTGCTGCTTTATCGGGCATTATTACTGGTGTGTTATTGGCTGTTGCTCGTATTTTAGGTGAGACAGCGCCACTATTATTTACTGCCTTAAATAACCAATTCATGTCTTGGAATATGAATGCCCCAATGGCTAACTTACCAGTGACAATTTATCAGTTTGCTGCCAGTCCATTTGATGACTGGAACCAATTAGCTTGGGCAGGTGCAACCTTTATTACCTTGTTGGTTTTAGGTTTAAATATTATTGCCCGTATGGTAACCCGCTCAAAATAATTTTTGGAAAGATTTTAGGATTTAACAATGGACACTCTAGCACCATCACGAATTAGCCAAGCAGAATTAGACTTGGTTTCGCCAGAAGACACCAAGTTAGAGGTTAAGGATTTAAACTTCTACTACGGTAATTTCCATGCCATTAAAAACGTTAATATGCGTATTGCGCGCAATAAGGTAACTGCTTTTATTGGTCCATCTGGTTGTGGTAAATCAACCTTATTACGTACTTTTAACCGTATGTTTGAGTTGTACCCAGGTCAACGCGCCGAGGGTGAGCTCAATATGGATGGTGAAAACCTCTTAACTAGTGCCACGGATATTTCTTTAATCCGTGCCAAAGTAGGTATGGTTTTCCAAAAACCAACCCCGTTCCCAATGAGTATTTACGACAACATCGCCTTTGGTGTGCGCTTATTCGAAAACCTAAGCAAACCCGATATGGACGAGCGTGTTGAGTGGGCTTTACAAAAAGCCGCCTTATGGAATGAGGTTAAGGATAAGCTGGGTCAAAGCGGCCATAGCTTATCGGGTGGTCAGCAGCAGCGCTTATGTATTGCTCGTGGTATTTCTGTTAAGCCAGAGGTATTATTATTAGACGAACCATGCTCGGCACTAGACCCGATTTCAACAGTAAAAATTGAGGAATTAATTACTGAGTTGAAAAAGGATTATACGGTTGCGATTGTTACTCACAATATGCAGCAAGCAGCACGTTGTTCTGATTACACTGCTTATATGTACTTAGGTGAGTTAATCGAGTTTGGCGAAACTAATCAGATGTTTGTTAAGCCTCGCCGCAAAGAAACTCAAGACTATATTACTGGTCGTTTCGGTTAATACGGTCTATTATAAAATTAGCTAAGGCCAGCTTTAGGCCTTTGGCTGTTTTACAAAGCCGAGGATTTCCTCGGCTTTGTTGCTTTCTAAGTAACTACAAGGCGCAATTAAATCGACCTTCGCCGTAGATAAGCAAAGCTCAAAAGATGCACCAGTTACTAAGTCTTCAATATCGTGTTCGTTTAATTCACGTGA
>JAAZGT010000211.1 GCA_012511095.1 Alcaligenaceae bacterium | reverse complement strand
CCATACATCGTCTTCACGTAAACGAACGGTTTCACGCTCTACTCGCTTATCAAAGACATTCCAATAGCCATTAAAAGAAAAAAAAGCAGGGACCCCTTGATTCAAAGCACTACCACTACTTCTTTTAAATACTGTGGAGGCTTGGGAACCGCCTAAGCTCATTACACTACTAGGCGTTCCCGCCTCGCTGGTCAAAATGCGCTCAATACGACTATAAGCACGTTGAGCAATAGACACTCGATTTAAGCTATCTCGCACCAAGGCAACCAAATCCTCATCTTTGGGAAATGGTGAAATAAGCACCCCATTGCTCACTAAATTATCAATGTGTTGCTCTAGCAGGTTGTAATGTTCCGTGGTGAAATTTGTCGGTAAAATCTTATTTAAATCAGCCAGAATCCATGTCTTCATATAGGCTGCATCATATCGAGCAGGCTCGTACATCATTAAATAAGCTCTTAAGGCCTCATAAGACAACTCTAAATCGGCCGGACTGGCATGACGCAAAGAGGTTTCTACACGTTTAGCCACCTGAGGTAATAAGACATTTTTTAAGGCATCTTGATAAACACTTTTGGCTGCCGCTTTAATTTTATTACCCTGATAAAGACCAAAATGGTGACTCCAAGGACTTTTGTCGACTTTAAAATTAGGCCCATCCGCCAATAACAAAGCGCTATTTAAAAACGGTAGCGCACTCAACACATCGCCTTCATGGGTGATTTTGATATTGTCTGAGAGCGTTTGTAAGGGTGGCACCTTTTCTTCTACATGAGCCAGATAGCTTTTATTTTTAAAGTAGCTATTACCCCAAACCAGTAGCGCCACCATAAGAAGTGAGCCCATCAATCCATAAGCTGACCACTGGATATTGCGTTTACGCTGCTCCCACTTAAGGTTTAATCCAGCTAAGCCAGCTTCCTGAAACACCACATTTTGTAGTAACTGCCTTAGGAAAAAGCTTTTGCCGCCATCACCTGGCTGCATGCTTTGGCTTTGCTGCATACCATCGAGACGCATATAGCGTTTCAGCTGTCCCGCGACCTTATCAAAACCTAAACCACCTTGGGTTCCACTCGTAAAATAAACGCCACGGGGAATCACACGTTGTTCAAATTTAGAACTAGAAAAGACATCACTTAAGAAACCGCCTAAAATCATTCGCAAATTAGCAAATTGCTGCGGTAAAACATAGGCCATGGCTTTGTCTTTTTCATCGCCTAAACGCATTAAGACATCGGGTAAGGAGTCAAACAGTCGCTCCTGTAGTAATAAATACTCCTGATCAAATACAGGTAATAACTCAAAGTCTTTTTTCTGGGAATTTTCATAAGGAATGGTAAAGCCCCAAACCTGTTGCATCTCTTCCATGCTTAAATCATGGAAATACGACTCAAAACCGCTTAATAAATCGATTTTGGTCACCAAAACATAGACTGGAAACTCAATACCCAACTCATCGCGCAACTCTTGTAAACGCTGTTTTAAAACTAAGGCGTGTTGAGCTCGGTCGGTGGCATTAGTACTGAGTAGGTCGGCAATACTAACCGTTAGCATGACACCATTAATCGGTTGGCGACCACGGTACTTACTTAATAGGTTAAGAAAGCCTTTCCATTCTTTTTCATCACCAGTGGGATCACTTTCATGCGTGGTATAACGTCCTGCAGTATCTAAGAGCACCGCTTCATCAGTGAACCACCAATCACAGTTACGGGTACCACCTACGCCTTTAAGGGCCACTTTACCGAATTTCTCTGCAAGCGGAAAGTTTAAGCCTGAATTAATTAAGGCCGTCGTTTTACCCGAACCTGGGGCACCAATAAATACGTACCAAGGCAATTGATACAGGTATTGTTTAGAAAAGCGCGCTAAAGGCGAACGGTCAATGCCCTGCTCAAAGCGTGCATGCTTTAATAAAGCCACCGCCTCATCAAAGCGCTCAGAAAGGACCTTTAACTCTTCTTGCTCTGCTTCTGGTAAGTCTTTGAGCGCAGCCTCATTTTTAGGTTTACGAATTTGACCTAACAGCTTTGCGTTTAGGCGTCCTTCGCGCCATTTACGCCAAATCAATCGAAGCAACCAAATCCCGAAGATTGCCGCTATCAGATAAGTCCGCACCATACGGTCTTCTAGTGGATACCATTGCCCCACAGCCACCGATGGACCTAAATACCAGATGAGCCATGACAAAATCAGTAAACCGAAAAAGGTCCATAGGCCACGACTAAAAATAATGCTAAAAATTCTATTGGGTAAATCGATTAACCATCTCATCGCAATGGCTCTCTTAACTGACTTTGTTCACTAACAGGTGAGACTAATAAAGTAATCTCAACACGACGGTTACGGGCACGGTTCTCTGCGGAGTTATTTGGTGCAACAGGATCAGCCTCACCCTTACCCTCAGCACGCACTCGATTCGGATCGCGCAAACGTGACTCTAATAAAGCTTTTACTGAGTCGGCACGGGCTTGGGAAAGCTCCCAATTCGACGGAAACTGCACGGTTCTGATAGGCACATTATCGCTATAGCCCGTCACCAAAATCGCACCAACTGTGCCATTTAAAGCATCAGCCACACGATGTAAAACTGGCAGATATTGCTGACGAACTTGTATCGAACCAGACTCAAATAAGCCATCTCCTCTAAGCACCACCACACTTCTATCGGCCTCATCACGAACCGTGAGTAAGTTCTCTCTAATTTCAGGTGCTAGGAAAGTTGCTAAACGGTCAGGCACTGCAATCGAACGCTGCACAACGGGTGCTTGGATTTGCATACGCGGTGGCTGTACGCGAACAATATTGCTAAATAACTTATCCGATGAACCGCCTAATAACCAAGAAAATCCCAGATAAGCCAACATACCGAAAAACACCACACACAGTGCCACTACCCACAGTGGTATAGGTAAGCGTTTTACCTTATTTAAAATCGCCTCGGCCTGCCAATGGGGTGATAATGAATTCGGATACTGCCCACGCACATTTCTTAAGGTTAAAAGCAGACGTTGCTTTAAGGTCTCAAGTTGCGAGCGACCATTGTCAATCACTCGATAGCGCCCTTCAAAGCCCAACATTAAACAAAAGTACAATAGCTCTAATAAATCAATATGCGGACTTGGGTTTTGAGAGAGTTTTGCTAGTAACTGGAAGAACTTCTCACCGCCCCAAGTTTCATTGTGGAAGGTCACTAATAAACTCTTACTCGACCACTGTCCTTGACCACCCCAAGGGGTTAAAGCACACGCTTCATCTAAGGCGGTACAAAGACAATAGCGAGCCCCTAATATCGTTTCATTTGGCACGCCGGCATGTTGTGCCCTTAGTTCAAACTGTCGAATTTCATCAACTAAACGCTCTCTTAATAAATCCAAATCCTCATGAGATTTCGAGCTTCTAATTTGTGGAATCAACACCAACAAAGGATTAGCCGCCGCCACTAAAGGGTTAGAACCACTAATCACATAATCTTCAGGTCGCAATTCAGTCGCTTGTGCGGACTGAAAAGCGCCGACTGAGCCCCAAGGACCCATTTTAGAATCGCTATAATCTGTCGAAGACATCTGGTCTACCTGTTTTTATTACGTACAGCCCAGAACTCCATTTCTAAGCCCGGAAACTCACCGGCTAAATGCAAGGCCATCACACCCGATTTAGCGAATTGTTGCCATAAATCACCACTCTGCTCAAGGGCAAAGTACACATATCCCGAGTGATACGGCAACTGCGGAGGAATTTGGTCAATATTTTGCAAATGCACGCCTGGAAGCTGCAGATGAACCAGATCTCGAATACGTTCCACAGGTCCAAATTTAGCTTGAGATGGGAAGCGCTTGCGGAGATTTTCTATGGGCATATCGGCTTCGACACCTAAAATAAAGTCCGCATGCTTAATGAGATTTAGATCGTTAACCTGACCAACTCTAATACCATGGCCCTTATCCACCAACTCAATGACTTCATATGGATCCTCAAGGACAATATTGAGTGCACCAGCTAACTGAGCCATTAAGGGCGCAAAGCAGGCTTGTAAATCATCATGGTTGTAGCTTTCAAATTTATCTAAGGCACGATTCTCACTTAAGTAAACAGCCATTTCATTTAGCAGCATTTGTAAGTGACAGAAAAACTTCTCAGGGTGATGATAATTGGAGGTGCGGATATGATAAAAATAGGCGTAATAGCGATTAATAACATTCAACATCATCATTTGCGTCAGTGAGCTACTACCACTTTGCACCGCAGAAACTGAAAGACGGCGCGATAGACGCTTAACTTGCTCATTGAGCAGATCAACCGCGGTCACCACGAATTCAAACAAATCATTTTTGACCTCAATAAAATTTAAGGTCGGTGGTATATAAGCGGTATCCAATACCACGGCATTTTTACTATCCCACCCTTTAATACGTGCCACGGGCAAAAACTCATAATTACCATCAACCTCGCTTTCTAGCATCAAACGAAGCTGCAAACGGCCCAATTGCAAACTGACAGAACCTAAGGTCGTGTCAGTGGTATCTAACACCTCTTGTTCTGTTACGGCATAACGCGCTAAAACATCCTCACCTTCTTCATAAGAAACCTGTTGACTAGAGGCTTGACGCACTGGAATAGCAAGCCCCACCAGCTCACCTTTAATATCGGCAGGGATAGCTAATTCTTGGAGATGACTGGATTCATCAATCACAAAGCTAGTACCGTCTTTAAAAACGCCCTTAGCGCTTTTAATTGCGAAACGACCTTGAGAAAAGGCAGTAGGCTCTAGCTGCAATTCACTAAAACCCCAGAAATAATGTTCGGCACGTTGAGAGCGTTCAATTAACTGACGCTCTAAATAACGCTCTTGTTGCTGAAAATGCTGAGGACGCAAAAACATGCCCTCTGACCAAATAACTTTATCAAAACTATTCATAATTAATTTAAGCTTGTTATCAAACAATCAAGCTGTTATCTCTGCTCCACTGGGCGTAGTTGAACGGCATTGCGATTGACATCCACATTAATCAGAGCTGAGCTAGGGGATAATTGCCAAAACTTATAAATATTGGTGCTTTTAGCGGCCGGTAAATCGATGGTTAGGCGCCACTGGCTGTTATCTAAGTCACGGTATGCAGCGACAATACCTAATGCCTTGGCATCAACATTGCCATGGGCAGTAATACGTTCTGTTTTACCTGGGGTTAAAATGACTGAATTAACATTAAGTAGCTGGTCATTTAAAGCAGCACGCGCATCGCTTTGTAATGAAAAGAAATCACTTAGGTCAAAAGCGTTGGTTGTTTTTAACTCATAAACGGTCACTTTGATGGGTGAGGGTCTGTGCCCACCACCAGAGTTCACATCATCTGAGGCTGTTAATTCAACCACATAAGGTACTGCCAATTTTGACTCTGTTGCTGCACAACCTGCTAATAAAAACCCCATAGCAATCGTTGCCGCAACGCTCTTTCTAAAGAACACCTGCATCATTTCACCTGCTTAAAAAACCAATTGAACTCTGTCTAAGCCTTAATAAATCTTCAATAAAACTGTAATAATTCGGCTTTAGAATAGACAATTATTCAGTTCTACCCATCGTATTGGGTT
>JAAZGT010000210.1 GCA_012511095.1 Alcaligenaceae bacterium | reverse complement strand
TGCGCAAGTCATGAGAAATACCAGCTAGCATCACCTCGCGGTCGGAATCCGCAGCTCGTAGATCCCTAGCCATTTGATTAAAAGCCGAGAAAAGCTCAACAATCTCGGTAGGACCAGAATCAGTAGGCAAGATGCTAGGCGTTTCGCCACGCGCGAGTTGCTTACTTGCATGAGCTAATTGCCTTAAAGGATTACTTAACATACGTACTGATAAGGCAGCGCCAAATAAAGCAATCGCTAAGGTAATAAATAACCAACTTAGTCCCTCATTAATAAGGTTGGGGAATAGATCTTGGCGATATTTAATAAGTAACCAATAAGACTCATCCTCAACCGTAAAGCCAAGCCATAAACCACTTTCATGACTGATTTCTGAGGCCAAGATAATATTAGGCGTATGTATAATCTGCGTGATCCTTTCTTTGAGTAAACTTTCAAAAGGTGATTCACCTAAGGGTATATATTTATCATCGGCTTCACGGGGGAATACTTGGGTATCACCAGGGGTGGCTAATTGAATAATCAGGACTGAGCGATGCTCTTTAGCCGCATATTGAATGGATTTTTGTGCAATATTTAAGGCACTGGCTGCGCGTTCAGCCAGTTGATTAGCGCGGTGCTTTTCGAGGGCGGTCACAACTACCATGCCCCAAACAGATAAGCTTAAGATCATAAAGGCCGTGATTATGAGGAATGCACGACCAAAAAGACCAAGTCGTAGAATTGGTCTTCGAAGCTTTTTCCTAAAAATCTTAGAAAAAAGCGAAGTAGGAGTGGCACTTTCTGTGAAGTGCCGCTCCTCGGAGTGGCTATTTAGCGGATCACTTCTCTGAGCCGACATCATCACCATCCGGGATAAAGACATAGCCTAAGCCCCAAACGGTTTGAATATAAACTGGCTTGGCTGGGTTAGGCTCAAGCAACTTACGTAGCCTGGAGATTTGTACGTCTAGACTGCGGTCAAAGGCTTCGTACTCGCGACCGCGAGCTAATTCCATTAATTTATCACGTGATAAAGGTTCACGCGGATGACGTGCAAAAACTTTAAGTACCGAGAATTCACCCGTTGTAATCGGGATGATCTCATCACCCTTAGAGAGGGTGCGATTAGATAGATTAAGCGTATAAGGACCGAAATCAATCGATTCATTAGTTTGGCTTGGTGCGCCAGGGTGCTCATCAGCAGAACGACGACGTAATACGGCATTGAGTCGAGCTAATAACTCGCGAGGGTTAAATGGTTTAGGTAGGTAGTCATCGGCACCCATCTCTAAACCTAAGATGCGGTCAATCTCTTCGGATTTGGCGGTAAGCATAATAATTGGTGTTTGATCGCCTGAGCCACGTAAGCGGCGGCAAATTGATAGGCCATCTTCACCAGGTAACATAAGGTCTAAGATTAATAAATCAAAGCGCTCACGTTGCCAATATTTTATCATTTCCTTGCCATCTTCGGCGACAAATACGTTAAAGCCCTGTTCTGTTAGATAGCGACGTAATAGATCGCGTAAGCGCGCATCATCATCAACAACAAGGATTTTACGGGGCGAAGTAGTTTGTGTATTCATCTGTTTATCTTTATAAAAATTTCAAGGGAATATACGAATCAACTATTTAAAATACTTAATTGTTTTATCAAGTTTATATTTTAGAATGAGTAAAAAGCATGTATGCTTAGGTTTCTTATAAAACTTAAATAGTAAATAGTTAGAATAAAAATCAATATAGTTCAATTGTAAATCACGTATTCGATTAGTGTCTAACTTTAGCTTAGACTTAGATGAAACAAAGCGTTGCAAGATGCAAATGAGTTATATGCATTTTAAATTCGAATTTCAGTAAAATAAACCCATGAAAAAATATTTACTCGCTATTGAAAGTGCTGCCTCTGAGTCAAGCGTGGCCATTTTAGAGGTTAAAAACCGTATCGACAACGCCGATACCGATAAGATTGGCATAGAGATAGGGCAGCATTGGCTGTCAGTCAATCAATCCACATCTTTAGATCATGCCGAGCAACTATTACCTATGATTGATGCTCTTTTACTTGAGGCGGGTATAAGCAAGTCAGAGTTACTTGCTGTGGCTTTTAGTCAGGGTCCTGGGGCTTTTACTGGTCTGCGTATCGCTTGTGGTTTGGCGCAGGGCATTGCTTTGGGTTTGGATTTACCTTTAATTCC
>JAAZGT010000209.1 GCA_012511095.1 Alcaligenaceae bacterium | reverse complement strand
GCACAGAGCAGTCTGCACTAATCGATAAAAATCATTTGGCACCATAAAACAACAGAGTCGTCACAGAGGCATAGACTTCGTAGAATTAACAAACATTAACTTGACACTGAGGGAAAACCCCTTATAATAGATCCTCTTATCTGTTTAAAAGCACTACATCCATTATTGGATATCAAGAGCCTGTATACGGCTGAGTCATATCGCAACAAAAGATTTAAAAAGTATTTAATTTAATCAGGCAATTGCGATTAATTTAATTTAAAAATCGTTTTTGTATATTATCGCTCCAACCCCTGACGTAGTTTCACCATGCGTTGATCCGGTCGGCACGATATAAACCGACACGAGATTAACTAGGAAAACTATATGTCATTCGAATCATTAGGATTGGCACCAGTACTACTGGGCGCCTTAAAAAAAGCTGGCTTCACTGAACCTACAGAGGTACAAAAAACAGCAATTCCCGCCGCCTTAGAAGGCAAAGACTTAATCGTTAGCGCACAAACTGGTAGTGGTAAAACAGCCGCTTTCACTTTACCTGCTTTACACCGCATGGCGACCGTGCCTGCAGGTAAGCAGCAAGCTGTGCGTCTACTCGTCTTAACTCCAACACGTGAATTAGCAATGCAAGTTGCTGATGCGACCAAGCAATATAGCTCAGGCATGAGAGGCTTACGTGTAGCAACTGTGGTTGGTGGCATGCCTTATGGCCCACAAATTAATGCCTTAAGACGTCGTGTTGACGTGTTGGTTGCAACACCTGGTCGTTTAATTGACCATTTAAATGCAGGTCGTGTTGACCTTAACAACATCGAAACCTTGGTTTTAGACGAGGCGGATCGTATGTTAGATATGGGCTTCTTAGATGATATGAAAGCCATCGTTGCGCATACTCCTGATTCTCGTCAGACTCTGATGTTCTCTGCAACCTTTGAAAAAACCTTGGCTCAGCTAGCTGCAAGCATGCTTAAAGACTCGGTACGCATCAACATTGCTAACCAGACTCAGCGTCATGAAAATATCGAGCAAACCTTATTGTATGCCGATAATGCGGGCCACAAATTCCGCCTTTTAGAGCACATTTTAGATAATGAGCCGGTTTATCAAGCCATCGTCTTTACTGCTACTAAACGTAGCGCTGACGACTTAGCTAGCCGCCTAAAAGACAATGATTACAAAGCCGCTGCTTTACATGGTGATATGAATCAACGTCAACGTACTCGTACTATTACTCAATTACAAAACGGTAAATTGCATGTATTAGTGGCCACTGACGTTGCTGCTCGCGGTATTGACGTTCAAGGTATTAGCCACGCTATTAACTTTGACTTACCGATGCAAGCCGAGGACTACGTTCACCGCATTGGTCGTACTGGCCGCGCTGGTCGCGATGGTCGTGCTTATAGCTTTGCTACCTTCTCAGAAAACTTTAAAGTTAAAAAGATTGAGCGTTTCACGGGACAACCGATTGAGGTTGAGACCATTGAGGGTTTAGAGCCAATCCGACAAAGCAGCAAACCAAAAAACAACAACGCTAATCGCAGACGTGGTGCCAATAGCGGTAACAATGCCAATAAACGTCGTGCAGGCGGTCAACGTCGTCAAAAACGCTCAGATTTTGAGGGTGCTGATAAAGAGTTTGCACGACCAGAAGGTGGCTTCCAGCCTCGCTCTGAGTCTGGCTCACGTTCTGAGTCTCGTCGTTCACGCAGCGATTCTCGTTCAGAGTCGCGCTCTGCCCAACCACGTTCACGTAACCGCTCAGAGCGCTCAGAATCTCGCGCTGATCGTTTCGAGACTTCAAGCCGTCACGATAGCCCACGTCCTAGCCGCAAATTACGCAAAGACAGCAAGTCTCTAATCGAAAGAGTTAATCGTGCTGTTGCAGATCGTATGTCGTACTAAGACACAGCATAAATACCGCTGCCAAGCGCAGTAGTATTGACTGAATCAGAATACCGGAAGCAGCTTAACTATTGCTTCCGGTATTTTTTTGTTGATAAGCGTTATAATTAAAAGATTCATTTTTTTATTGAAAAACATTAGCAAGACAATTTTTTAGATGGAGATGGAACATGAGTTTCGCCGCACAAATTAAGATCCCCGCTACCTACATGCGCGGTGGCACCAGTAAGGGTGTATTTTTCAACCTTACTGATCTGCCTGAAGCCGCACAAAAACCAGGTGCAGCACGTGACGCAATTTTCAAACGCGTGATTGGCAGCCCTGACTTATATGCCAAACAAATTGACGGTATGGGCGGTGCAACTTCCTCAACCTCCAAAACTGTGATCGTAAGCAAAAGCACTCAGCCAGGTCACGATGTAGATTATTTATTCGGTCAAGTGGGCATTAGCGATGACTTCGTTGACTGGAGTGGTAACTGCGGTAACCTATCTTCTGCTGTTGGTCCTTTTGCTATTCATGCTGGTTTAATTGATCCTGCAAAAATCCCTGAAAATGGTATTTGCACAATCAATATCTGGCAAGCCAATATTCAAAAAACCATCGTTGCTCATGTACCTATTACTAATGGTCAAGTCCAAGAAACTGGCGACTTTGAGTTAGATGGGGTGACTTTCCCAGCTGCTGAAATCGTTGTTGAGTTCGTTGACCCATCAGATGACGATGGCGAAGAAGGCGGTTCTATGTTCCCTACCGGCAACATTGTTGATGATCTTGAGGTACCAGGTATTGGTACTTTCAAAGCAACTATGATTAGCGCTGGTATTCCTACTATTTTCTTAAATGCTGCTGATATCGGCTACAAAGGTACTGAGTTACAAAGCGACATTAATAGCGATGAAGCCGCTCTTGAGCGTTTCGAGACCATTCGTGCTTACGGTGCTAAAGCTATGGGTCTAATCAAGGATATCGAAGAGGCTAAATCGCGTCAGCACACACCAAAAATTGCTTTTGTTTCTCCTCCACAAGATTACACAACTTCTAGCGGTAAAGAGATCAAAGCTGATGCGATCGATTTACACGTACGCGCCTTATCAATGGGTCAACTACACCACGCCATGATGGGTACGGCTGCAGTTGCTATTGCAGCAGCGAGTGTGGTACCTGGTTCATTAGTTAACCTAGCAGCTGGTGGTGGCGAGCGCGAAAGCGTTGTATTCGGTCACCCATCGGGTACCTTACGTGTGGGTGCTGAGGCAATTAATGATAACGGTCAGTGGCAAGTTAAAAAAGCCATTATGAGCCGTAGCGCCCGTATCCTCATGAGCGGTTGGGTTCACGTTCCTGGCGACTGCTTCTAATTAACGATATAACGATTAAATTAAGACAAAAGGCATTTCTACCATGACTAAGCTTCCTGCGATCATCGCACCTAGTATTTTATCGGCTGACTTTGCACGCTTAGGCGACGAGGTCAAGCAAGTGATTGCTGATGGTGCAGATTGGATTCACTTCGATGTAATGGACAATCACTATGTGCCGAACCTCACTATCGGCCCCTTGGTTTGTGAGGCCATTCGTCCACACACCGATGCCGTCATTGATGTGCATCTCATGGTAGAGCCTGTCGACAATATTATTCCGCTATTTGCAAAGGCAGGTGCGGACATGATTACTTTTCATCCAGAAGCTTCTAAACACGTTGACCGTTCGCTCAATTTAATTCGTGAACTTGGTTGTAAAGCCGGTCTAGTACTCAATCCTGCAACTAGCCTCAGTGTGTTGGACTATGTGATGGATAAGGTCGATATGATATTACTGATGTCGGTTAACCCAGGTTTTGGTGGTCAAAAGTTCATCCCTTCGACCATGCAAAAGATTGCTCAACTACGTCAACGCATTGATGATTGGGTGGCTCAAGGTGGTCAAGAAATTCGTCTAGAGGTTGATGGTGGCATCAAGGTTGATAATATCCGCGAAATTCGTGCCGCTGGTGCAGATACCTTTGTTGCGGGTTCCGCTATTTTTGGTGCTGATAACTACCAACAAGTCATTCAGCAAATGCGCGAGCAAATTGACTTAGCCGATGGCAAATTAATCAAAACCTAAAATGACACACATCAATACAGTTTTATTAGATTTAGACGGCACCTTAGTTGATAGCATACCTGATTTAGCTTATTGCTCAAATCAAACCTTAGCTGAGCTGGGTCGACCAACACTATCACTAGAAACGCTTAGCACCTATGTAGGAAAAGGCTTAGAACGACTAGTTATACGCTTCTTGGCCAATGATATCAATGCTGAAACCGCTGATCCCGAGCTGTTCCAACAAGCAAAAGAAATTTTCAAACGCCACTATCACGCCACTAATGGTGACTTTAGTGTGCTTTATCCCAAGGTTCTTGAGGGCCTAGAAGCCTATAAAAGCATGGGTTTAAAGATTGGTTTAGTGACCAATAAACCTATGGAGTTTACGCTTCCCCTAATTGAGAAAAAAGGTATTAACGATTTTTTTAAGGTCGTAGTGGGTGGTGATACCTGTGAGCAAAAAAAACCACATCCAGCCCCACTTTTCTATGCTTTAGAAAAACTTGGTAGCAAGCCTGAAAACAGCGTGTTTATTGGTGACTCCTTTAATGACGCGCTCGCTGCCAAAGCAGCTGGTCTACTCTGTTTAATGGTGCCTTACGGATACAATGAAG
>JAAZGT010000208.1 GCA_012511095.1 Alcaligenaceae bacterium | reverse complement strand
GGCGCTAAAGACGGTGAGCTTAAACTTAAAGTGCAAATGCCTAAGTTAGCGGCTTGGTGGCCTGAATTACCTGGTCAAGCCCAAGCAGACTTATCGATTAAAGGTGACGTTAAGGAGCATCGACTGAGTTTAAATGCACTTTATGATGCCTTTTTAGCTGGCGAAGAACATCAGCAACCCTTAGGACTTAACCTTGATCTACTGGGCGAGATTAATTTTGACTTAGATACACCTCAGAACTGGCTATTAACACTTAAAGACCTTGATGCTTCTTATGCTGGGCTTGCTTTAAAAAACAAAGACGATGTCGCTATTGATCTCACACTCGCTACAACTAGGCAGCAGTTTGCATGGCAAGTGGGTGATGCTGAGCTCAAGTTGACCTACCCAGATGAGCGTGAAACGCTAATCCTTCATCAACATAGTGAGGGTGGTTTAAAGCAATGGGAAACCCAAGGAGCTATTACCGATGGCATTGCCAATATGGCGCTATATGAGTATGTATTAGCAGTGGCTGATAGTTTATCCAATAAAAAGCTCGTTGTTGCTCCTAAAAAAGTAAATCCTGAGGATGAGCTTATCTTTGATGTGGCCTGGGATTTTACGCAAAAAGAGCAGCTAAGCGGTGATTTAAGCTTTGCTCGTAAACATAGCCAAGGTCTGTGGCCATTTCCTACCCCAGTGCCTTTAGACTTTGATACCTTCAACTTAAGTGTTAAGCAGACAGGCACCGAGGGTCTAGCCGATAAGCTATTGGTCAGCCCTGAGGGGATGCACATCTCAGCGGCAGCTAAGGGAGGCGCTTCGATACTCGATGCTGATGTGTTTTTACACCCAGCCAGTCCATTTATGCTGGAGCGTGCGCAGATTGATATGGAGCTACCAGATAAATCAAAGCTTAATGCCCATGTGTTTACGAGCTCTGAGGGTCTTCATTTGGAGGAAACGCGTCTTTATGGAGTGGTGCAAACGAGTGGTATTCCACTACATAAGGTGAGTTATGGTGCGGTGCCGCCAGGCATGATTAATGGTGATCTCAACTTTAATATGACGCTGTCGGAAGACAATATTCCTAATCAGCTGTTTGTAACGGGTCAGTTTTTAGAGGGGAGTCGTTGGAATAACCAAGCCCTTAAAGGTGAGATTGATTTAGGTCTGTCTTACCAAGATATGCATCATTTTAATTTGTCTAAAGGCGATATTAATTTGCACTTAGGCAATGCGAGTATCGTCTCAAACGGCTCTTTTGGTGAGCTTAATGATCGTTTTAATCTTTCTATTAAAGCACCTCAATTAAGTGCTTTATGGCCTGACTTACCGGGTTCGGTTAATTTGGATTTAAGTCTTGATGGGATGATGAGTGATAATAAATTAACCGCTAAGGGGCGATTTAGCCAAGGCAACTTTACAGAGGTGGGTAAGGCGCCCATTGACTTTGATCTGCGCATGGTAGGCGGTTGGAAAGAATTCCAAGGGGGCCACGAGGGTTGGTCTGGTTCGCTTGAGTTCATCGATGTAAAACATGCAGGCATTGATATTTCTCAGCCGCAAGCTATGAGCTTAACCGTTATTCCACAAGGTGAGGGTGGTTTGCCGCAGTGGGATATTGGTCCTTCCACCTTAAGAATTGGTTTAAAAAATCGACACCAAATTGATATTGAGCAGGGTGGTACTAGTGGCAAAGGGGGCAAGTTTGATACTAAGGGTGCCCTTCGAGGTCTCCGCCTAACCCCTCAATTAATTACCGATATTGGTGAAACCTTTGGTGTGGATACCAACTTTGAGAGCAAAGACGGTAAACCCATTAACCATGGGATTATTGTGCGCGGTCGCAGTTTAGCGACGGTCAATCCGCCAGTTTTTGATTTTGAATGGGATCTTAGTTTTGATAAGGCCTTGACTGGCACAGCTAGTTTACGTCATTTAAGTGGTGACTTCCTATTACCTACTGACCCGCCAGTGCCCTTGGGTTTACAAAAACTAGATTTGCACATTAATAGCCAAGCACAAGCGGGTACGCGTAGTCTTTTAACAGCTGACTTTGATTTGCTCACACAAAACAAAGGTGGTCTTAAGGGCACTGCGCGCGTAAATCTAGATGGGTTTGAGCCTGTTTTTGATGCAACGACACAGCTTCATATCAAGGGTAGTATGTCCGATATCTCTTGGTTAACTGCCTTTACGGGCGATGTGGTGGAGCTCGGCGGTGCGGTTGATGTGGATGTGACGGCCAATTATCGTGGTGGTAATTGGGTTACCTCGGGTGGAGTAAAAGGTCATGACATGCGCGTGGTTGAGGTGGAAAATGGCATCCGACTACTAAATGGAACCATGGATTTGAGTTTAAACGGCAATGACGTGGTACTTAAGCGCTTACACTTCCCGAGTGTAATACGTATTGTGCCCAATGAATGGCGTACTCGCCAATGGATCGAAGAAAATCCACCAGCTCAAAATGGGAGTCTAGATATTACGGGTAATTGGAATTTACAAAGCTCTCGAGGCAAAGTAAATGTTTTATTTGATCATTATCCCATTATGCAGCGTACTGACCGCTTTGCGATGATAAGTGGTCAAGTCGCGATTGATGCCGCATTACCTCGTATTGTGGTTGATGGCAAGGTCACTGCAGATGCAGGTTGGGCGAGTGTGGATATTAAAGGCACAGCACCAACGCTAGACTCTGATGTGGTGGTCTTACGTAAGGGAGAAAAGCTTGAGAAGCCTAAGCAAGACTCGCCATTGGATCTCTTACTTAACTTTACCGTTGATTTGGGTCCGCGTTTCTATATTGTGGGTTTTGGTTTAGACGCAGGTTTACGTGGCGCTATTACTATTAAGCAAAAAGATAATGAGTTAAGTGCTGAGGGTGAGTTTAATACCCGAGGTGGTGCAATCGAGGCCTATGGTCAGCGCTTACAGATTCGTCGCGGACGCATTGCTTTCGAGGGTGATATTGCTAATCCAATTTTAGATATTGAGGCCTTACGCCGCAACTTAGAAGTTGAAGCGGGGATGCGCGTGGTTGGTAATGCACGTAATCCTAAGATTACTCTCGTCTCTTACCCAGAGGTCAGCGAGGTAGAAAAGTTGTCCTGGTTAATTATGGGGCGTGGTCCCGATAGTAGTGGTGGCGACTTAGCTATGCTCTTAACCGTGGGTGCCTCTTTGTTGGGTGGCGATCCAATGGATGAGCCTATGCACAGAAAGCTAGGTATTGATGATATTACTGTGCGTCGAGGCGATGTTGGTGAATCAGGCTCTATTTTGCCGCGTCGCACAGTGGGTGATAGTACGGCTTACCAAAGCCAAGATGATATTTCAGAGCAGTTTGTTAAAATTACCAAGCAACTTAGACAAGGCATTAACCTAAGTATTGAGCAAGCATTATCAGGCAGTGGTACGGTCGCAAAGGTGAGTTATACCTTGATTCGCAACCTTACCGTAGAAGCTAAAGTGGGTACGGTAAATGGGCTTGAATTGATTTATCGTCGTTTCTTTAGAGACTAATTAGTCCTAGTGCCTTTGTCCATTTCAAGAGCATAGTAAACTAATAGATTAAACATTTAAAGTATTAATTAAGTAGGGAATCATGAGTATTAAAAACGATCGTTGGATTCGTGAGGCGGCTGCAAAGGGTATGATTGAGCCCTACGAGCCTGGTCAGGTCCGTGAGATTAATGGCGAGAAGATCGTCAGTTATGGTACGAGCAGTTATGGTTATGATGTGCGATGCGCTCGTGAGTTTAAAATTTTTACTAATATCAACTCAACCATAGTGGATCCTAAGGCCTTCGATGAAAAGTCATTTGTGGATTTTGAGGGTGATGTCTGCATTATTCCACCTAATTCCTTTGCATTAGCCCGTACCGTTGAGTATTTTCGTATTCCACGCAGTGTGCTGACGGTGTGTTTAGGTAAGAGTACCTATGCGCGTTGCGGCATCATTGTTAACGTCACTCCCTTAGAGCCCGAGTGGGAAGGTCATGTGACCCTAGAGTTCTCTAATACTACGCCATTACCCGCTAAAATTTACGCAGGTGAGGGTTGTGCCCAAATGCTCTTTTTCGAAAGTGATGAGGATTGCGAGGTGTCTTACAAAGATCGTGCGGGTAAGTATCAGGGTCAGACCGGTGTTACTTTACCTAAAACCTAGACACCTATAAAATTCCTTATGTCGACTCACCGCCTTGTTGTGCATGCGCGCTGCGTTATTTTTTGGAATTAAGCCTTATATAGGGGTTATTTATGAAATTCCGTTTTCCTATCGTTATTATTGACGAAGATTTTCGTTCCGACAGTGCGTCTGGCTTTGGTATCCGTGCTTTAGCTGATGCGATTGAGGCTGAGGGCATGGAGGTGTTACCTGTTACTAGTTATGGTGACCTAACCTCTTTTGTGCAGCAACAGAGTCGTGCTAGTGCTTTTATTTTATCGATTGATGATGAGGAGTTTGATTCAGACTCTCCCGAGGAGGTGGCAAGTGCCATTCGTCATCTGCGTGCTTTTATTGGTGAATTGCGTTTTCGCAATGATGAGATTCCAATTTATTTGCACGGTGAAACACGTACAACTGAGCACATTCCCAATGATATTTTGCGCGAGCTTCATGGCTTTATTCACATGTTTGAAGATACGCCAGAGTTCGTTGCCCGTCATATTATTCACGAGGCAAAAAAGTATTTAGACACCTTAGCACCACCTTTTTTCCGTGCCTTAGTTAATTACGCTCAAGACGGCTCATACTCTTGGCATTGTCCAGGACACTCGGGTGGTGTGGCTTTCTTAAAAAGCCCTGTAGGTCAGATGTTCCACCAGTTCTTTGGTGAGAATATGCTCCGTGCCGACGTCTGTAATGCGGTAGAGGAATTAGGTCAGCTGCTCGACCATACAGGCCCTGTAGCAGAGTCCGAAAGAAATGCAGCACGTATTTTTAAGGCCGATCATTGTTATTTTGTGACTAATGGGACCTCAACCTCAAATAAAATCGTTTGGCACGGTAATGTGGCCGAAGGCGATATTGTGGTGGTTGACCGTAACTGTCATAAATCAATTTTGCACTCGATCACGATGACCGGTGCGATTCCTGTGTTTTTACGCCCGACCCGAAATCATTTGGGTATTATTGGGCCTATTCCATTATCAGAGTTTGAACCGGAAAGTATTGCCGCTAAGATTGAAGCCAATCCCTTTGCACGTGAGGCATTGCGTAAAAAACCACGTATCCTAACCTTAACTCAGGGTACTTACGACGGGATTTTATATAACGTCGAGATGATCAAGGATAAGCTAGGCAACACCATTGATAACTTGCATTTTGATGAGGCGTGGTTACCGCATGCATCATTCCATGAGTTTTATGAAAATATGCATGCCATTGGTGAAAATCGTCCGCGTCCTCAAGAGCCATTGATTTTTGCGACACACTCGACGCACAAGTTATTGGCTGGTTTGTCACAAGCGTCTCAAATTGTGGTCCAGGAGTCTGAAAATCGTAAGTTAGACCGCAACATCTTTAACGAAGCTTTCTTGATGCATACCTCCACCTCGCCGCAATACGCCATTATTGCTTCTTGTGATGTGGCTGCGCAGATGATGGAGCCACCTGGTGGTACTGCCTTAGTCGAAGAGAGTATTCGTGAGTCAATGGAGTTCCGTCGTGCCATGCGTAAGGTGGCTTCTGATTATGGTAAGTCTGAGTGGTGGTTCAAGGTTTGGGGGCCGCCGCGTTTAGTGCATGACGATATTGGTGAGCAAGAGGATTGGTTGTTAGAGCCAGATGAGGAGTGGCATGGTTTTGCCAATATCAGCGAGGGCTTCACCATGCTTGACCCAATTAA
The DNA here is from genome assembly GCA_012511095.1 of Alcaligenaceae bacterium. Classification (GTDB taxonomy): domain Bacteria; phylum Pseudomonadota; class Gammaproteobacteria; order Burkholderiales; family Burkholderiaceae_B; genus Oligella. The sequence continues at coordinate 9,899 of JAAZGT010000208.1, read as the reverse complement.
GGCCACCATTGTGACACCAGGGCTTGAGATTACGGGTGAGTTTGGCGAAAAGGGTATTCCTGCGGGTTTAGTCAGTAAATACTTGGCTGAACACGGCATTGTGGTTGAGAAAACCGGCCTCTATAGCTTCTTTATTATGTTCACCATCGGCATTACCAAAGGTCGTTGGAACACGCTAGTAACGGCTTTACAGCAGTTTAAAGATGATTATGACCGCAATCAACCGCTGTGGCGTTGTATGCCTGATTTCGTTAAGCAGTACCCGCGTTACGAGAAAATGGGTTTAGGTGAGCTTTGTCAGTTAGCTCATGAAGCGTATCGTCGCCATGATCTTGCGCGTATTACGACCGAGGTCTACTTAAGCGAAATGGAGGCGGCAATGCGTCCAGCAGATGCCTTTAACAAGATGACGCGTCGTGAGATCGAGCGTGTCGATATCGATGATCTTGAGGGGCGTATTACGGCTGTGCTGCTGACGCCTTATCCGCCAGGTATTCCATTATTAATTCCAGGTGAGCGCTTTAACCGCACCATTGTGGAGTATTTAAAGTTTGCCTGCGAGTTTAATGCCTCTTTCCCAGGCTTTGAAACCATTGTGCATGGTCTAAGTACCGAGAAGTGTGCCGACGGTTCGATACGTTACTACGTCGATTGCTTGGCGGATGATGCATAATCTAACACCCGCAACAACACGTCATACTGATGTCATTGTGATCGGTGCCGGGGCGGCGGGCATGATGTGTGCCGCCCGCGCCGCGGCTTCGGGCCTATCGGTGCAATTAATCGACCATGCCAAGAAATTGGGTGAAAAAATCCGTATTTCTGGTGGTGGTCGTTGTAATTTTACTAATATCGGTGCAAGCTGGGAAAATTACGTTTCTCAAAACCCGCGTTTTGCGCGCTACGCTTTAACTCACTACAAACCCAATGACTTTCTGGCGCTAGTTGAGCGTTATCAAATTCCTTGGCATGAAAAGCATAAGGGTCAGCTCTTTTGTGATAACTCGGCCCAAGATATCATTGATTTACTAAAAAACGAGTGTGAACAAGCGGGTGTACGGTGGCGTATGCCATGCACGGTAGAGTCGGTTGAGCGCTCAGAAGATGCGACGGCTAAGCCTCTATATCGTTTAAAGACCTCTGATGGTCTCCTGACATCGCATAAGTTAGTAATTGCCACAGGTGGTATGGCAATCCCTGTCTTAGGGGCAACGGATTTTGGTCTACGCATAGCTAGGCAATTTGGCTTAAAGATTATTGAGCCTAGGCCAGCCTTGGTGCCATTGGTATTTACAACGGAGCAATGGCAAAAATACTCACAGCTCTCAGGTTTGTCCTTAGAGGTAGTGATTGCTAATGGTCAAGGTAAAAAGGCGCAACGCTTTGTAGAAGATGTGCTCTTTACTCATCGTGGTTTATCAGGACCTGGTGTGTTGCAAATCTCCTCCTATTGGGATGGTCAATCACCAATTTATTTAAACCTCAATCACCAACAAAATAACGAGTCGTGGCTATTAGAGGAAAAACGCAGTAGCAAACAGCAATTAACGACTGTTTTAAGCACGATTTGGCCTAAACGCTTTGCTCAACTCTGGCCCGAGCAAATGGGTTTTGCTACAGACATCCGTCTTGCTGAGGTCGCCGATAAGCGTCTTAGAGAGCTAGCTTATGCTATTGAAAATTGGGAGGTCAATCCTAGTGGCACGGCTGGCTATAAAAAAGCTGAGGCAATGAGAGGTGGTGTAGATACCAAGGCCTTAGATCAAAAATCGATGGAGGCTAAAGCAATACCTGGCCTTTATTTTATTGGCGAGGTGGTCGATATGACGGGCTGGTTGGGTGGTTATAACTTCCAATGGGCGTGGTCGAGTGCTGTGGTGTGCGCAGAAGCCATGGCTGCATCACAATAAATCTTTACTATCACAAAGTGTAAAAGCAAGATATCTTATAAAAAGTATCTTGCTTTTTTTGTGTATCTACATCAGTGATAAACAATCACTGATTGAATCTTAGTCACTGAAATCAATGGCTGAAAGGCGCTTGCCTAAAATCACCATTTCACGACCGCTTGGGCTGTAGCCAGTGACGCGGAAACCGTTTTCAGTTTTTTGACCACTGAGTGAAAGCTCAAAATCGCGTTCGGTAAAATCGAAGAAACTGTCATGACCAGTTGTTTTATAAGAACGGAATCGAATGTTAGCTACAATATTGTCACTTGTTTCAACGCTAATAGTGCCTGAGTATAAAAACTCGGCATCACCACCTCGAATGCGATTGTCTTCAATGATCGTGGTACCTAAGTGTGCTGTAGAACCTTCAACAAGGGTGGAATAAAAACCATTTTCCATAATAAAAACTCCTTTTTAATGGTAGCAATTAACGAAGCCTTTAAACCTAGCGACGATGTGCCAAGTTTAAAGGCGATGCGTTGCATTTTTATTAAAATTTATAATTGTTTTTCGTATATTGCATCATTAACATAACAGAAAAAAATTAAATAAAATAGCCTAAATGTATGCAAATGTAATTAAAAACTTCTAAAACCCTGATATCTTTAGCATTTCAGCCCTTAGAATATTTTTTGGGGATTTTCCCTAAAACTTCTATAAGACTTGGTAGTTCTACCTAAAAACAATAAAAACTTTTCATCAAAAATTCTATTGATAGTATGCTGTTTACTGGCTAGCTAAAAACTTGAGGTCATGGCACAGGTGTGTGTCTAAAGCACTTAGACGCGCCTGCGGTGCGTTGTTTTAGCAATTGCATCAACTCTCTCTGGGCATAAGACTGAGGGGGCTCATAGCAATAACAACCCTAATGTTTAAAAGGTGGATTATGTCAGAACCTCTAAAGAAAACCCCTTTGCACCAGTGGCATCTTGATGTTGGCGCAAAAATGGTCGATTTCTACGGCTGGTCCATGCCAGTATCCTATGGTTCTCAAATTGAGGAGCATCACGCAGTCCGCCAACACGCGGGTGTCTTTGATATTTCACATATTCACAATCTTATTATCAAAGGACCAGATGCCTTAGAGTTCTTACGTCATTTGTTGGCCAATAATGTCAATAAAATCAAGGATCAACCGGGTAAAGCGCTTTATTCCTGCATGCTTAACCAAGCAGGTGGGATTATTGATGATTTGATTGTTTATTTCTTTGATGAGCAACACTGGCGCATCGTTGTTAATGCCGCTTGTGCAGAATCAGATATGGCATGGATTCAAGAACAAATTAAACAATCCAAGCTACAAGTTGAATTAATCAGTTGTCCAGAAATTGCTACTTTGGCTGTTCAGGGCCCCAATGCACGTGAAAAACTGTGGCAAGTGCGGCCACAATGGCGGGAGGCGAGCGCGTTTAAACCCTTTGAATCAGGTTTCGTTGAGGACAATGTGATGATCGCTCGTACGGGTTATACGGGTGAAGACGGTGTGGAGTTGATGTTGCCGCCTACTCAAGCAATCAGCCTGTGGCAAGACTTAATTGATGCCGGCGTAAAGCCTTGCGGTTTAGGGGCACGCGACACCTTACGTTTAGAGGCTGGTCTCAATCTTTATGGTGCGGATATGGATGAGTCAACTCAACCCGGACAGGCAGCTTTATTGTGGACTGTTAGTCTAGAAGATGAAAATCGTCACTTTATAGGTCGTCAAGCCATTACTGAGAGTCCTCGTCGCAATGCCTTTGTGGGTTTAAAGCTAAACGCTCGAGGGGTGATGCGAGAGGGTATGACAGTGCGCACAGCCCATGGTGATGGCGTGATTTGCAGCGGCACGATGTCGCCGACCCTTGGTTTTTCTATTGCTTTTGCACGTTTACCTCAAGGTGTAGTGGCAGGTGATGCGGTTGAGGTAGAGATTAGAGATAAGCTTTTACCCGCCACGGTGGTTAAGCCACCTTTTGTACGTCAGGGTAAGGCTTTGATTTAATGAGTATAAAAATCCTTACGATTTGGAGTTTTTATTAAACAAGGATTTGCTTTAGAATTGAATTAGCTTTTTAAAAGCGTATGTATAACTGAATAGACTTTATTCTTATAAAGGAGAGTTAAATGTCTTTACCAAACGATCGAAAATACCTTTCAACACATGAATGGATCAAGGCCGAGGGTGATGCTTTTATTGTGGGCATTACGGATAATGCACAAGATCAATTAGGCGATCTAGTCTTTGTCGGTGAGGTTGAGGTTGGCAATAAGGTTGCTGCTGGTGATGTGGTGGCTGTGGTTGAGTCGGTTAAAGCCGCTTCTGATATTTACGCGCCTGTTTCAGGCGAGATTATTGAGTTTAACGAGGCTTTAGATGCCGAGCCAAATTTGATTAATGAAAATGCGCATGAGCACTGGATTTTCAAAATGAAAGTCGATAATCCAGACGATATAGAGGATCTATTAGACGCTGCTGCTTATTTAGCTGAGCAGAAGTAATAGCTCTCCATCTGATGATTGACTTCTCGGGTACCTTGATTAACAAAAATAGGTCCGAGGTGTTTCATATCAATTCCTGCGCTTATGATTTTTGTCATTCATAAGCGCTGTCAATTCTCTTAAATTCATTGGTGCCTAATATGTTGCATAAGTTTCAAGATCTTGCTCAATCCTTTGTTCATCGACACATCGGCCCAAATGAGGCAGAGATTGCCAATATGCTAGCAGTGGTTGGGGTCGATAGTCTCGATGCCTTAGTGTCAGAGGTGGTGCCTGAAAATATTTTACTTAAGGAGCCATTGGCCTTAGGTAAATCACGCACCGAAGAGGATATGCTGGCAGAGCTAAAGGAAATTGCTAGTCAAAATCAAGTCTTTCGAAACTATATTGGTCAGGGTTATTATGGCACCTTAACGCCCAATGTGATTTTAAGAAATATCTTAGAAAACCCTGCTTGGTATACCGCTTATACCCCTTATCAGCCCGAGATCTCACAAGGGCGATTAGAAGCTTTACTAAATTTCCAAACCATGGTGGCCGATCTTACTGCCTTAGATATTGCTAATGCTTCTTTATTAGACGAGGGCACAGCGGCTGCTGAAGCAATGACCTTAGCGAAGCGCAGCTCTCAATCTAAAACTAATACCTTCTTTATGTCGACGCATTGCCATCCTCAAACTCAAGAGGTGGTACTAACCCGAGCAGAGGCATTGGGTTATGAGGTTATTGTGGATGATGAAAGCAAGGGAATTCCGCCTTGTTTTGGGGTCTTACTGCAATACCCACATAGCGAGGGCGATGTTGTTGATTATGCAAAAGTCGTTGCTGCAGCTCAAGAGCACCAAGCTTTAGTGATTGCAGCCACTGATTTACTTGCCTTAGCCCTTTTAAAAGCACCAGGCGAATGGGGTGCAGATATTGCTGTGGGCAATAGTCAGCGTTTTGGGGTGCCAATGGGCTATGGTGGGCCACATGCCGCTTTTATGGCTTGTAGGGAGTCATTGCGTCGTAATTTACCCGGTCGCTTAGTGGGTGTTTCGGTTGACGCTGAGGGCAATTATGCGTTGCGCTTAGCTTTACAAACACGTGAGCAACATATTCGCCGAGAAAAGGCCACTTCCAATATTTGTACCGCCCAAGCTTTGTTAGCCATTATGGCTAGTATGTATGCGGTTTATCATGGTCCACGAGGTATTCGTGAAATTGCTGGGCGAGTTTATGCTCTTACTGCAGTATTGCGTGAAGCGCTTGTGCAGATGGGTTTAGATGTTAACAACAACACATTTTTTGACACCCTAACGATTACTAGTGATGAGACGGAAAATATTCTTGAAGTGACTCGGGATCGTGGCATTAATTTACGCGATGTATCAGAGGATGAGTTTGGCATTTCTCTAGATGAGACCGTCACCCTCGAAGACGTGCAGGATCTCATTGATATTATTGCGGAGGCCTTAAAGCTTCGTGGGCCAGTGATTAATCACCTATTACGCAGTGCTGATACGCATGTGCCAGCTAGTTTTGCCAGACAAAGCCCTTATTTAAGTCATCCTGTTTTTAATAGCGTGACCTCTGAAACGGATATGTTGCGTTATATGCGTCGTTTGGCAGACAAGGACTTGGCTTTAGATCGTACGATGATTCCCTTAGGTTCTTGCACAATGAAGCTCAATGCCACTGCAGAAATGATTCCCATCACGTGGCCGGAATTTGCTAATATGCATCCCTTTGCGCCTTTTGAACAAGCAGAGGGTTATCAAGAAATGTTGCAGCTTTTGTCAGAGCAGTTATGTGAGATTTCTGGCTATGATGCCTTTAGTTTGCAACCTAATTCGGGGGCGCAAGGAGAATATGCGGGGTTATTAGCGATTCGTGCTTATCATCGCAGCCAAGGCCAGTCACAGCGCGATATTTGTTTAATTCCTACCTCTGCTCATGGCACTAATCCTGCCTCAGCGGTATTGGCGGGTATGAAAGTTAAATTAGTTGCCTCTGATGATAATGGCAATATAGACATTGTGGATTTACAGCGAAAAATTGCCGAGGTAGGAGATAATTTATCTTGCATCATGATCACTTACCCATCAACCCATGGTGTGTTTGAAGAGGGCATTGTAGAGATTTGTGATTTGATTCACCAAGCGGGTGCTCAGGTCTATCTCGATGGCGCCAATATGAATGCCATGGTTGGCTTAGCCAAACCGGGTGAGTTTGGTGCAGATGTATGCCACTTTAACTTACATAAAACCTTTAGTATTCCGCATGGGGGCGGTGGTCCCGGTGTGGGTCCAATTGGTGTACGTGAGCATTTAGCGCCCTTTTTACCAGGTGTGGTGAGTGAGCGTGGATATATGGGTGAAGGCGATGGGGAGGTTGGTCCAGTATCATCTGCGCCTTTTGGCTCAGCGGGGATTTTGGCAATCTCATTTATGTATATCAGCATGATGGGTACTTATGGACTGACACGGGCCAGTAAAGTGGCTTTATTAAGTGCCAACTATATCGCCAGACGTTTGGCGGCTCATTATCCGTTGCTCTTTACAGCGCGTAATGGGCGTGTGGCTCATGAGTGTATTGTCGATATTCGACCCATTAAAGAGCGTTGTGGTATTGATGTTGAGGATGTGGCAAAGCGTTTAATCGATTTTGGTTTTCATCCACCAACCATGAGTTTTCCGGTGCCTGGCACGTTAATGATTGAGCCAACAGAGTCAGAAAGTCTGACTGAGCTTGATCGTTTTATTGATGCCATGATTCAAATTCGCAAAGAAATAACTGCAATCGAAGAGGGTCTTGCCGATCCTCAGGATAATGTCTTAACCAATGCGCCGCATACCGCAGCGATGTTGGTAGCGGATGAGTGGATACATCCGTATAAGCGGCAACAAGCTGCTTATCCACATTCAGTAAACCCAGAGAGGAAATACTGGCCACCGGTAGCACGCATCGATAATGCTTATGGTGACCGTAATCTGATCTGTAACTGTTTGCCTATCGAGGCATACGACGAAAAAAAAGACTAGGAGTCATTTGATGCGTGTGTTAGTGCTCGGTGGTGGTGTTATAGGCACCACTACCGCTTATTATTTAGCTCGTGAAGGTTTTGAAGTGACCGTCATCGAGCGTTTATCAGAAGTGGCTCACGAGGCCAGCTTTGCTAATGCAGGTCAGATTTCGCCGGGGTATTCAACCCCTTGGGCAGCACCAGGGGTGCCTTTAAAAGCTGTTAAATGGCTTTTATCAAAACATGCCCCGTTGGCGATTTCGCCGACCTTGGATATGAACCAATATCGTTTTATGTGGCAAATGCTAAAGCATTGTAATGCCAAAGATTATGCGATCAACAAAGAGCGATTGGTACGTATTTCAGAATATAGCCGCGATGTAATGAATAAATTACGTAGCGAAACGGAGATTGAGTATGAGGGCCGTCAATTAGGTACCTTGCAACTTTTTCGTACGCAAAAGCAAGTCGATGCAGCGGCTAAAGACATCAAGGTACTGCAAGACATGGGGGTCACTTATGAGCTATTGGATACGCAGGGTGTGATCGGCGTTGAACCCGCTTTATCTAAGGTTTCCCACAAGTTCAAAGGTGGCCTTCGATTACCCGGAGATCAAACTGGCGATTGCTTAATCTTCACCAAACAATTGGTAGAAAAAGCCAAAGAGTTAGGTGTGGAGGTCCGTTTCAATCAAAAGATTGAGCGTTTTGAAGTGGAGCGCGGTGAGATTACAGGGGTGATTGTTGATGGTCAAAAGGAAACCGCTGATCAGTACGTGGTTTGCTTGGGTGCCTTTACTCCCCAATTCTTAAAGCCCTTGGGTTTAGATGTACCTATTTACCCAATGAAAGGCTATTCAATTACGGTACCCATTAAAAACCCAGAGATGGCACCCGTTTCAACTATTTTAGATGAAACATATAAGGTGGCGGTGACGCGTTTTGATGATCGTATTCGTGTGGGTGGTATGGCGGAGTTGCGAGGTTTTGATTACAGTTTAAATCCTAAACGTGAAGCCACATTACGTATGATTTGTGAGGATCTTTACCCTGAGGGAGGCGATCTAAGCGGTGATGTGTCGTTTTGGACTGGTTTAAGACCAAAAACACCCGACTGTACACCAGTCATTGGTAAGACTAAGTATCCCAATCTATTCATCAATGCCGGTCATGGTACCTTAGGATGGACCATGGCTTGTGGTGCGGGGCAGTTATCAGCGCATTTAATTGCTAATAAAACGCCTGAAATCAGTATTGATGGTTTAGATATTACTCGTTATCAATAATATTTTAATCACTATTTAAATTACTTAACACGGTCTCTTTGCTCGTGCGGGGGGGCCGTAGTTTTTATTAAAAATAAATTACTACGTGGGTAGGAGAAAAAATGAAACAAAAATATTTAATTGCTATGGCCTATATGTCGGTAGTTATCGGCGGTGGTTTTGCCTCAGGTAGAGAGGTTATTGAGTTCTTTACAGGCTATGGCGTATGGGGGATTGGTGGTTCAATTATTGCGGCATTCTTATTTGCATTTGTAGGTATGCAAATTGCACAGATCAGCCAAAGAATGCATGCTAAATCACATAAACAGGTATTGGCTCGTCTCTTTGGAACGACGGGTGGTGCCTTAGTTGATTATCTGTTGACCTTCTTCCTCTACGGTGTGGGTGTGATCATGTTAGCCGGTGCGGGCGCGACCTTGGAGCAACAGTTTGGTTTGGAACCCTTGACTGGTTCAATCATAATGTGTGTCGTGGTGATTCTCACGCTTTGCTTAAACCTAAAGAGTATTATTTATCTAATTAGTGTTGCAGTGCCTTTCTTGTTATTGGTGATTATGTCGATCATGGTGTACTCCGTCTTTACGGGTAACTTTGATGTACCTACTCAAAATGCCAATTCGGCTGGGTTTGAAGTGATTAATTTATTGGGTTGGACTGTTCCTAGCTGGATCTTAAGTGGTGTGCTTTATGCGGCATTTAACGTGGGTGTGGGCTTCCCAATGTTGGCGGTAATCGGTGGACTAACAAAATCAGAAAGTGTTGCTGGTCAAGGTGGTGCTTTAGGTGGTTTAGGTTTAGGCTTTTTAATCGTGTTTTTAAATATTGCCTTATACCTAAATGCAGATAAATTGTCTGGTGTTGAAATTCCGACCTTATTGCTAGCGAGTAAGGTGCATAGTGCATTGGCTTATATAACGGTGATCGCCATTATTGCGATGATTTATAGTACTGCGGTAGGTATGTTCTTTGCCTTTGCTTCACGTTGGGCACAGCCTAATACTAATGTTTTCCGAGTGATCGCAGTAATTTCAACGGTCATTGGTATTGGTTTAAGCCAGTTTGGCTTTGGTAAGCTAGTTGGCTCGGTATACCCAATTATGGGCGTATTGGGTGTGGTGATTATTATCGCTATTATGTGGTATTGGATTAAGACTCGTAATACGGCTCAGGCTTAAATCTAAG
>JAAZGT010000207.1 GCA_012511095.1 Alcaligenaceae bacterium | reverse complement strand
GGGAATAAAATGTTGTTAGACGCTAACATTAAGGTGCGCGACTCCACCTGTGCCTCAATTGATAGAGGTACGTGGACCGCCATTTGGTCACCGTCAAAGTCCGCGTTAAACGCCGCACACACTAATGGGTGTAATTGAATGGCCTTACCCTCAATTAGTACAGGTTCGAAGGCCTGAATACCCAAGCGGTGTAGCGTAGGAGCACGGTTAAGTAATACCGGGTGCTCACGAATAACTTCTTCTAAAATATCCCAAACAACTGGCTCTTGTGACTCAACCATGCGTTTCGCAGCTTTAGTTGTCGCTGCTAAATCCATAGCTACTAAGCGATGAAAAATAAACGGCTTAAATAGCTCAAGCGCCATTAGCTTAGGTAAACCACACTGGTGTAGTTTAAGCTGAGGACCAACTACAATCACTGAACGACCAGAATAGTCAACTCGCTTACCTAATAAGTTTTGACGGAAACGACCGCCCTTACCTTTAATCATGTCAGATAGCGACTTTAATTGACGCTTATTCTGACCTGTCATGGCTTTACCGCGACGGCCGTTATCTAATAACGAGTCAACCGCCTCTTGTAGCATACGCTTCTCGTTACGCACAATAATATCTGGCGCATAAGACTCGATTAGTCGCTTCAAGCGATTATTACGGTTGATCACACGACGGTATAAGTCGTTTAGATCCGAAGTCGCAAAACGGCCACCATCTAGTGGTACTAATGGACGTAAATCAGGCGGTAGTACAGGTAATACCTCTAAGATCATCCACTCAGGCTTAATACCAGACTTTTGGAAACCCTCAACAACCTTTAAACGTTTAGAGATTTTCTTTAACTTAGCAACAGAGGTTGTCAGCTTAAGCTCTTCACGTAATGTTTCAACTTCGCTATCAATATCGAAGGTACGAAGTAGCTCACGGATCGCTTCGGCACCCATTAGGGCTACGAATTCATCACCGTATTCGTCAACTTTGTTGTTGTACTCTTCTTCAGTCATGATCTGGCCACGCTGTAAAGGCGTCATGCCAGGCTCGATTACACACATTGCTTCAAAGTACAATACGCGCTCGATATCACGCAGGGTCATATCAAGAACCATACCTAAACGAGAAGGTAGGCTCTTTAAGAACCAAATATGTGCTACTGGGCTGGCCAACTCAATGTGACCCATGCGCTCACGGCGTACCTTAGCCGCAGTAACCTCAACACCACATTTTTCACAAATAATACCGCGGTGTTTTAAACGCTTATATTTACCGCACAAGCACTCGTAGTCTTTTGTTGGGCCAAAAATTTTGGCACAGAAAAGACCATCGCGTTCAGGCTTAATTGTGCGATAGTTGATGGTTTCAGCCTTACGTACCTCACCGAAAGACCACGAACGGATCTTTTCTGGTGAAGCGATACCAATTTTAATCGCATCAAACTGCTCATCTGGAGCAATTTGCTTGTATAGACTTAATAAACCATTCATTATTTTTTACCCTCCAGCTCCATGTTGAGAGCTAGTGATCGAATTTCTTTAACCAAGACGTTGAAGGACTCAGGCATACCCGCATCAATTGAATGCTCACCTTTAACGATGTTCTCGTGAACCTTCGTACGACCTGCAATATCATCCGATTTAACGGTTAACATTTCTTGTAGCGTGTAAGCGGCACCGTATGCTTCAAGTGCCCACACCTCCATCTCACCGAAACGCTGACCACCGAATTGAGCTTTACCACCCAATGGTTGCTGTGTCACTAATGAGTATGGACCGATAGAACGGGCGTGCATCTTATCGTCTACTAAGTGGTGTAGTTTCAGGTAATGCATATAACCAACAGTCACTGGACGATCAAACGGTTCGCCGGTACGACCATCAATTAAGTGTACCTGTGTGCGTGATTCAGTTAGACCTAGACGCTCTTTAATTTCGTCAGGGTAGGCTAACTTCAGCATATGTTGAATCTCAGACTCAACGGCACCATCAAATACTGGTGTTGCCACAGGTAAACCTTTACGTAGGTTATGAGCCATTTCAATAATCTCGTCATCAGACAAGCTATCTAACTGCTCTTTTTTACCAACATCGTTATACACCTGCTCTAGGTAATTACGAATATCTTTGACTTGTGTACTACGCTCGGCCTCTAACATCTCAGTGATGCGATGACCAACACCCTTAGCAGCCCAACCTAAGTGAACCTCTAAGATCTGACCAATGTTCATTCGTGATGGAACACCTAGTGGGTTTAACACGATATCAACTGGGGTCCCGTCGGCCATATATGGCATATCTTCGACTGGTACGATGTGTGATACCACACCCTTGTTACCGTGTCGGCCAGCCATCTTATCGCCTGGCTGTAAGCGACGCTTAACGGCTAAGTAAACCTTAACCATTTTGATCACGCCTGGAGGCAACTCATCACCCTGAGTAAGCTTCTTACGCTTCTCATCGTACATACGCTCAATTTCGGCGCGCTCAAAGTCAATCGACTCTTTAGCATGCTCTAGCGTAGTTTGAGTATCTTCATCGGCTAAACGAATATCAAACCAGTGATTTGGATCTAGGTTTTCTAGATACTCTTCAGTTAGTTCATTACCTTTTTTCAGACCTTTAGGACCGCCGTTAACCACTTGGCCAACTAAGATTTTCTGTAGACGATTAAAAATGTCATTTTGTGCAATACGGAAACGGTCATCTAAGTCAATGCGATAACGCTCTAACTCAGCATCAATAATTGACTGCGCACGAGCATCAGGTGTTTCACCCTTAGCCGTTAAGACTTGTACGTCGATTACCGTACCATTCATACCTGATGGAACACGTAAAGAAGTGTCTTTAACATCAGCTGCTTTCTCACCAAAAATCTGGCGTAATAAGCGCTCTTCTGGAGTTAAAGGCGTCTCAGACTTAGGCGTTACCTTACCCACTAAAATATCGTCGGTACGAACTTCAGCACCGATGTGGATAATACCAGAGTCGTCTAAGCGGTTTAACTGCGCCTCAGGTACGTTTGAAATATCACGAGTAATTGACTCATCACCTAATTTGGTCTGACGAGCAACTACTGTTAATTCTTCAATATGAATTGAGGTGTAGCGATCTTCAGAAACTACTTTTTCAGAAATTAAGATCGAGTCCTCAAAGTTATAACCGTGCCATGGCATAAAGGC
>JAAZGT010000206.1 GCA_012511095.1 Alcaligenaceae bacterium | reverse complement strand
TCAACAGCTGTTAAATCCCACACATGAGCCTCAGTAAAATCAATTTCTACTGACTCAACCGCTTCATTTAAATCAATGCTATCGATGAATTGACCAGATGAGGCAAAAAACAGCTGCCCTCTAGCCTGATAAAAACGACGTGAACCATCTTCAGACAAGAAGCTAGAGACCTGTAAAATATCAACCACTTTATTAGCAAAGAAAATAGCTGAAAGTAGCACCCCAACCAACACGCCTTTAGCTAGGTCTTGTGTCCATACCGTCACCACAACCGTGGCTATCATCACTAAATTAGAGCTTCTCGGGTGAACTACGACATTCTTTAAGGACTGCCAATTAAAGGTACTAATTGATACCATAATCATTACTGACACCAAAGCAGCCATTGGTATCTGACTGACTAAATCGCCTAAAAAGACTATCAAGAAAAGCAAAAACACACCAGCGCATAAGGTAGATAAACGACCACGCCCACCTGCTCTAACATTAATCACCGACTGACCAATCATGGCACAACCTGCCATTCCGCCTAAAAAGCCTGTGGCAACGTTAGCTATACCCTGACCCATACTTTCACGGTTTTTATTACTTGGCGTATCCGTCATATCATCCACTATTGATGCGGTCATCAATGATTCTAATAAACCCACCACTGCTAAGGTCAAAGAGTATGGAAGAATAATCTGTAACGTTTCTAAATTAAAGGGAATATCAGGGATCAGAAAAACAGGCAAGGTATTAGGCAACTCACCCATATCTCCTACGGTGCGCACCTCAATACCAAAAAACATGGTCACAGCAGTCAATAACACAATTGTTACCAATGGCGATGGTAATGCAGTGGTGAGACGTGGTAGTAAATAAATAATAGCCAAGCCTGCAGCAGTCAATGCATACACATGCCAAGTCACATTCATTAACTCAGGCATTTGTGCTAAGAAAATCAGAATAGCCAAAGCATTAACAAATCCCGTCACTACAGATTGAGATACAAAACGCATTAAACTACCCAACTTAATTAGACCAGCAATGATTTGGAACACTCCCGCTAAAATTGTCGCTGCTAATAAGTACTGCAAACCATGGTCTTTAACCAAAGAAACTATCACTAAAGCCATCGCTCCAGTAGCAGCTGAAATCATCGCTGGGCGACCCCCTGCAAAAGCAATAATGGTAGCGATAATAAATGAGGCATACAAACCAACTTTTGGGTCTACACCAGCAATAATTGAGAAAGCAATAGATTCAGGAATAAGTGCTAAGGCAACTAACAACCCCGAGATCACATCTCGACGCACATTAAAAAACCAAGTGTTATATAAACTAGACATGCAGAAATCCAATTCTGCACAGCAGGATGCTAGAGCAAATAATAAATCATGACGACACTATGAACTAACCGCTGTGCTTTAATTTAACAATAAAAAATGAAAGCAAAAATATGGGTTAAGAAAATTACATGGGTACAAAGATAAAGAGATAGATTTTAATTTGGGGGTATGAGAATAAAGTCTTTGAGTAAGGGATTTATTTTGTATAAAATTTCAAGTCCAAGCTAACTCAAAGTATAGATACAGGTTTTGCAATACGCTCTCTAGCAAGAACCTTGTTTAGATAGTTTGCATCACAAGCAAATGGTGCAACCTCATCTAAAAAAAAAGGTTTATGGAAAATATCCTAAACCCTAGAATTCATTGGTCGGAACGGTAGGATTTGAACCTACGACCCCCTGCACCCCATGCAGGTGCGCTACCAGGCTGCGCTACGCCCCGACATCTCATATTACGAGAAAGATAAGATTCTAAGGTATTACAAATTAAAAATCAAGCCAATCTAGACAAAGCAAAATAAGAGTATTAAATTCAACTTTAAAACTTTGTTCTTACACTCTTTGAGATTAAGATCTACACTAATAAAAACACCCATTCTCTAATCCAAAAAAACGCTTAATACTATGTTCAACATCAATAAAGTGACTTGCATCGAAGATCTCCGTAAAATCGCAAAATTCAAAGTGCCAAAGATGTTTTACGACTATATGGATACAGGTTCTTTTACTGAAACCACCTATCACGACAATGCAGCTGATTTTCAAAAGTTAAAATTTCTGCAAAAAGTGGCTCGCGACCTTAGTCATCGTAGTATCAAAGCCAAATTATTGGGTACTGAATATGCTATGCCTTTAGCCATTGCCCCTACCGGCTTAACCGGTATGCAACGCGCTGATGGCGAAATATTAGCAGCCAAAGCTGCAGAGAAATTCGGCGTTCCCTTTACCTTATCAACCATGAGCATTTGCTCTATTGAAGATATTGCCGAGCACACCAGTCAGCCTTTCTGGTTTCAGCTCTATGTGATGAAAGACCGTGATTTTATGCGTCGACTGATTGGTCGCGCTAAAGATGCGGGATGTTCGGCGCTGGTAGTCACGCTGGACTTGCAAGT